>JAQXFM010000115.1 GCA_029250305.1 Candidatus Poseidoniaceae archaeon
ATCCCCGTGTCAATGGGCCATCATGGAACGCCAAACATATGTCGTCACAGGCGCATCGAGAGGGCTTGGGCGTGCGTTGGCACTGGCGCTAGCGAATGACGGCCATGCAGTGTTGGCTCTGGCTCGTCCATCGTCTGAATTGGATGAAATTGGGGAACTGTTGGCCTCTGTAGCACAGGGCTCAAGAAGCATCGAATGCGATTTATCAGATCCCTCTTCAATAGCCAACGCTGCTTCCCTCATCATGGATCAGACATCCTTCCTTGCCGGCGTTGTGCACAATGCAGGAGCGATTGCACCAGTCAAACCACTCGACAAAGTGGCCGCTTCAGATTGGGGACGGAGCATTCAGGTCAACCTTGTTGGTGTTCAGGATTTGACACAGCGAATCCATTCGCTGCTTGGCGGTGAACGTCAAAGCCGTATCACCGTCATTTCAAGCGGAGCATCGCTTCGACCAATTGGTTCGTGGTCGGCGTATTGCGTCGCCAAAGCAGGCCTCGATATGTGGTCGAGGTGCGTCGCAGAAGAAGGGCGTGACTCGAACATCAGTTCTGTGTCTGTCGCTCCCGGTATCGTCGATACTGGCATGCAAACAGAGATTCGCAGCACCTCTCCGGAAGATTTTCCCTCGCTCCAATCATTCATTGATTTGCATGTAAATGGTGACCTTGCTCGCAGCGAAGATGTCGCACTGCAACTGATGCCGCTTGTCACCGCCCATTCGATGGACCAATCTGGTCAACGGTTCGATGTACGTGAACTTTGATTTTGAACGTAAAAAGTGCGAAGTGTGATAAGCCAGCACCATGAGGGGCTAAGCAGAGGGATTCTATGCCAGGAACAGACCGTGTTGAAATTCGCACCCTAAAAGTCGGACGATTTTGCGTCGTCGACGACCATGCCTACAAAATTTTGAGCATTTCCAAGTCTAAGCCAGGAAAGCACGGATCCGCTAAGGCCCGTCTTGAACTGGTTTCTCTATTCACCACCAAGAAAATTTCACACGTTGGCACAGTGACCGATAACATTCACGTGCCAATGATCGAGAAGGGAACTGCAATGGTCACCCACATCGACGGCGATGAAGTTCACGCTATGAACATGAAAGACCACAGCATGATGATTCTACCACTTGAAGACGGCATGAACATCGAAGCTGGTAAGGAAATCATGTGGATGGAAGCGCTTGATCGTTTCAAGATCATCCGTGACCACTGATCTCTACCAGTGTGGTGGAATCCGTCCCGAGAGCAATCCGCGCTTTTTTATTCAACGGCCGGTAATGTATTCATAAGCCAAGTGGGTTCTTGACGGTTTATGACCGCCACTGAAACAGCAACGCAAGAAGTTCCTTTCTCTGTTGATGCAGCCCTCAAGGCCATGCCTGATGCAGATAAGAAAGCCCTTCAAGGCTGGTATTGGTATGACTGGGGCAATCAAGCCTATGCACTGACCGTGATGACTGTCATCGCACCGGCACTGATGGCCAATTTGTACAACTTGGCGACTGGTACACAAGATGGTGACTCCTTTTACGCGTTCATTCTCACTGCCTCGATGCTCTTGGTCGTCGTGACTGCACCGGCTCTTGGTGTGATCGCTGACCGGATGCCGATCAAAAAGAAACTTCTCAAATGGTACACCGTTGCGGGTGTTATTTTCACAGCGCTCATGGGTGCTGCTCCGTATTTCGGCTCACAAGGCTACATCATTCTGGCGCTCATGTATGCGATTGGTACCGTTGGTTTCACCGGTGGGAACGTCATTTACTACTCATTCATGCCATACCTCGCTGAGAAGCGATGCATGGATCACGTCTCAAGCCGTGGCTATGCCTATGGTTTCATGGGCGGTTCGTTGCTTCTCATCTTCCATCTGATCATTCTAATGGGTCCTTTTGCTTGGGATACCAACTTCAAGCTCGCAGCCATCTTCGTGACCTCCTCTCTTTGGTGGTGGGGCTTCGGTATGATGATGTTCAAGTGGACGCCTGAACCTGAAATTCCATCTAATATGGAATGGCAAGGCGTCAAACACGCAACAAAAGTGGCCTACGGTCAAGTGTTCCAAACATTCCGGGAAATTAAGAAGTTCAAGGTGCTTGCACTCTTCCTTGCTGCGTACCTTCTGTTCTATGACGGTGTAAACACAATCGCAAGCATGGCCAGTGCATTTGGTGAATCCGTGCTTCGTTTGGATCCAAGCATGAACATCCTTCTCTTGCTGACCGTCAACGTCGTTGCAATTCCAATGACCATTCTCTTTGGTAAACTCGCCAACGTGAAGGGTACAAAATTCGCACTCATGCTCTCGCTGATGATTTACTGTGGTGTGGCCGTTGTTGCTGCTGGATTTGCTCCTCTCGAACTTGAATCTGATGTTGCTGCAGAAGATTCTGGTTACGACTTTACCTTTGAATGGGACGAAGACACTCAGAATTACACCATGACCACATTGTACGACCGTGGCTATGAAGGTTGGATCGGTGAATCCTCTGCAGGTGACGATGAATTCCGCGATGCCTTCCAAGACCACTTCCCTACACCGGATTACAGCACTGCTGACGCTGGTGCCAGCACCATCGGTGCAGGTATCCTTGTCTGTATCTTCATCCTCGTCATGCTCGGATTGCTTGGTGGCGCCATGGTGTACATCCAAGGCATGGAACTTGGATTCAAGGGAGCCATTCTGATTATCTTGGTCGTCCTAATTGGCCTTATTGGCGGCTCGATTCTGGCTGACAAAGCATCCGATGAGGTTGATGATGTCAAGATGATCAACGAAGCAGACGCAGCAGCAATCGTTGCAGCGTTCGAAGACGCTGATGATCACCGATTCTCAATCCTCTTTGTCGGTGGGCCAGAAGGCATTGCTGGTGAAGCAGAAGTTGGTAATCAACACCCAACGGTGGTTGACCAAGGTGGGCCTGTTGATGGTTATGCTGAATTCATGCGAAGCAACCTCTGGGCGCCACTTGGCATCACGGTCTCATTGCAATGGATCATTCTCGGTCTGTTCGTCGGTGTGGCCATGGGCGCTGCCGGTGCACAAGCTCGTTCGATGTTCTCCATGCTGATTCCAGAAACCCGTACATCTGAATTCTTCGGATTCTTCGGATTCCTCGGAAAGTCTGCTGCCATGATTGGAACATTCCTCTACGGTATTGCGAGCACAACGTTCGACAGCCGTGTCGCTATTCTCACCATCACAATCGTGATCCTTCTCGGAACATACCTGACAAGCAAGGTTGACCTCGAAGAAGGTATTCGTGTGGCTGCAGAAGAAGACCGCATCGCACGAGGCGGAGCGCCTGCGACCGTTGAAATTCCTTCTGAATGAGTATAGTATCTTTTTGATGCTTATACGGCGGTGAAGACATATGAAAGCCTTCCAGTTGGTCCAAACAATTGGATCCGTCGTGGTGATTGTCATCATGGCACTCGTATGGGGTC
>JAQXFM010000120.1 GCA_029250305.1 Candidatus Poseidoniaceae archaeon
GACGATGATGAGGGTCCCTATGTCGATATTACTGGCACTGTGGATGATGTCCGTCAAGAGCCTGTCATCGAAATTGAAGGCGTAATTCACCGCGACAATCCAATCTTCCACGCACTGATTCCTGGCGAAGCAGAGCACAAGACGTTGATGGGCTTACCTCGTGCTCCAACCATCAAATCAGCAATTAACGAAGTTTGTGAATGCCTTGATGTCCATATGACCGAAGGAGGGTGTGGATGGCTTGCAGCGGTTGTCAAGATTCGACGAACCAAGGAAGACGATCCAAAGAACGCCATCATGGCTGCTCTTGCTGGGCATCGGAGCATGAAGATGGTCACCATTGTTGATGAAGACATTGACATCACTGATCCAGTCCGTGTCGAATGGGCTAAGGTCACCCGTTGGCAACCGGATGTCGACACCATCATTCTCTCGCACCAAAAAGGAAGTTCACTCGACCCGTCCCGTGACAACGACGGATTGACAGCGAAAGTTGGATTTGACGCAACACTTCCATGGGGCGTCGACCATGAAGGATTCAAATCCGTTCAATGATACGGATTACCCGCAGGTTTGTTAGGTGAACCTCTCCAGTTCAGGCTATGTCGGGGGACAATGCGTCGTTGCTGCAGCACCCTCGAAGGAACCTTGGTAATCGTTACAGGTCGCAAGCGCAGAAGTTTGCACGTCTTGCGGCAAAAGATGAACTCCGGTTCAATGAGAACATGTCGTGGGCAGAGCAAAACGCTCGTCAAGCACTTCTGCATGATTTTACAGATGAACAAAACTGGCGGTGCCTTGCGGATTTGAAATTGATTCTTGGGGACAGTGATGGGCTTGCAGCTTTGCTCGAAGATTTGTTTGTGGTGCTTGGACGGGATGCAGACCAAGTTGATCAGCTCAAAGGCATTGATTTTCTCATGGTAGGCGTCGAATTGCTCGAGGCCGCCTTTCTCAAAGATCCGTTGGAACCTGATGTATGGTGGGCTCTGCTGGAATCAATGGACAGCACCGATGAAGCAGTGGACGATTTCTCGGATCGATGCAAACGATTGGATTTCAGTGACCAACGTGCAAACATTGTCTACGGTCGCAGGTTGGAACGACTCCGTGCCAACGGTCGCGAAGAGACATTCATCGAACTCTCGCGTCACTTGCTTGCTCATCGTCCGAATAACCATGAATTATGGATGGAACTTGGTCGATTGTATGAACGACGAACTGAATCGGATGAAGCTTGGTTGTGCTATGATCACGTTCAACAACTCCGTCCTCATACCACCCCTCGCGATGAGTTCTTACTTCGATTAAAACAAGGAATGGATGGCAAATCTGCTGGTCCCTGGACGAGGCCAACGGTAGAAAAGCGCTCGGAGTTCCTCGACCAAATGCAGTCTCTTTCTCAACGAATTTCTGTTTCTGCACCACTGCCCGACGCGGTTGTTGATGAACCCGAAGAGCATCAAAAAGATCCAGACCTCGTCCGTTTGGAAGTCCTGATGGAGGCTGGTGATGCGTCAGAAGCGTTCTTCCTTGCTCGACGCCTTGTGGCGAACGGGGAGGCTTGGGCGGAAGCGTGGGTCGAGAAAGCAAAGGCTGCGTTCGAGGCTTCACCATGACTGTCAACAACCCAGTTTTTGTGCTGGCGTGGGTCACGATTCGTGGCGAAGCAGCACAGCCGCTTGGAAACGGTGGTGAGGTCCTGTTTGTTCATCACCCGACCCGTGGTTGGGAAATTCCGGGAGGCCATGTTGAACCTGGTGAATCACCTGCAGAAGCCATGCTCAGAGAATTACAGGAAGAAACCGGTCTCGTTGGGGTGATCAAAATGTGGAACAAATCCTACTATCCCAAGGGGTGGGTAGCACATGTCGAGGTTGAAAAATCCTCAACTGATGCGTGGGTGGTTGATGATTCCAATGTTGCTGAAGTTCGCTGGTGGAAGGAAGTACCTCCGTTGATCGAGTGGACAGTCGGCGAATTCGAAGATCTCTCAGAATGGCATTGTCAGCCTTCGTGATTGAGCCCTGGGCCATTGCGGTGTTCAGCAATCACAGCATCGTGAGGGTTGCAAGACGAACGCTCCAAGC
>JAQXFM010000121.1 GCA_029250305.1 Candidatus Poseidoniaceae archaeon
CCGGCGAGCGCTGAGTTGGAAAGGTCCTGCTCTGATGCATAACTGCAATCTGCGTTAAAATCACCTAAGATCACCAAATCCTCTTCATCGGGGGTGGCTTCCATGTATTCGCTCGCAACAACGCCCAAAGCGTTGATTTCCTCAACAGCTGCAGCAGGCTTTGTGTGGACTGTGATCAGGCTCAAGTCAAAGAGCGTTTGATTTCCGTTGATGTCCAAAAGGGTGAACCTACCTTGAAACGGCTCCCGTTGAAAATGATCGTTTTCGCTGTCGTTGTACAGGCTTCCGTTTCCAATGGCTTCGAACACTGCGGTGTTGTAGTAGAACGCATACTGCTCTTGCGAGGAGCGATCGTCTTCCTGCAAGCCCGAACGTGGGCTCAGCAACATTGCCCATTCAGTCTCGCTTTGGTTGTTGATCGCATCGAGGAAATCATACGGGACGGTTTGGTCAATGTCTTTGATTTCCTGAACTGCAACAAGGTCGTATCGCAAAACGGTCTCAACAAGCACCGACACGACTTCTGGCTTCCCCATCTTCGTTTCGCCAAACACCTTGATGTTAAACGTCGCAATTCGGGCCACTTCGGACCTGTTGAGTTCAGGGGCGCGAGCTTCGTCACTCGTTGTTTCATTGGATGTTGAATCGTCTTCAACGTCAACCGGCACGGCGACATACACGATTTGTGCTTCGTCCTCAGCGAGCAAGGTTTGGAGGGCAAGCGGCGCTAAGATGAGAATCGCAGCGATACTTAGGCCCTGCAAGTAGCCATCATACTTGCCCATGGACCATGCTGATGCCACTTGCGTATGAAGGTTCATCGAAAGATTGAGCCAAGAGATATGTTCTTGACGCGTGGGCCCAGCGGGGGTTCATGGACGGCGAGGTTACACCCGAGCAAGCTCGGCGAATCTTGGACATGTTGACTCAAGGCGGGGCAATGGAAGACATCAACACACCTCTTGCGCTCCGTTTGATTCCTCTCGCCTTGGAATTGGAAGATGAAGCACTCGCGGATCGTTTGTTGCTTCATGCCAAGGAACACGCGGCCGATGAAATCGAATCTGGCTGGGCAATATTTGAAACGCTTAAGATGACAAATGCATCCATTGATGAACTGTCTGAACTGACTGCGAAGGCTGAATTGATTGAACAGGGCGAACCTCTTTCCGCTGCGGTTGCTCACCATGTTGCCTTGCTCCACATGGCGAACGAATCATACGAAGAAGCTCAAATGTTCGCAAGTCGGTCCCTGCGGTTGCGCGAAAAAACCGACGACACAAACGGCATTGTGTATGGACTTGCACTTCTGGAAGCATTGGCCAAAAAACAACACCGCCACGAAACGGCACTTGTTCATGCGTCTCGACGGATTGAGTTGCTCATGAAACTCAAGGATGAAGAGGGGCAAATGGAAGCAATGGCGGACATGGGTCACAGCCAAGCAACGCTCGGACAGTTTGATGCAGCCAAAGATCTCTACACACAATCGCTTGAACTCGCCGTTGCTCTCGAAGATTTATCCGGTCAACTTGTGGCACGTTGGGGTCTTGCCGACATAGCAGAAATCGAAGAAGATTACGAAACGGCAATGCTCCAACTCTCGGATTGCCTGCACGCTTTCATCAACGCTGGTTTGCCAACGCCAATCGCTGTGCGTCAGCGGATTGAAGCCCTTACATCGTTCAACAGTTCTTCGGGAGAACGAAGCAATTCTTGAGTGATTTTACAACCAAATCAGCCACACTCGTTATGATGTGCCTCCCACTGGGATGGACGGTGCCACCTATGGACCACGACATCTTCTTCTCAATCAGTCAGACCCCTGACGCAGCGGGCCGTGTGCCGGCTGAAGATGAAATGTTTGCGAACTACTTCCAACAACTTGAGTGCGCAGACAAGCTCGGCTTCGGCGTTGGATGGATTGCTCAGGCCCATCTTTCCACTGATACTCAGAAGAGCAATTCACGCCCAGTCGTCCCTCACTGGCAAGGTGAAGTCGGTCTTTGCACAGATTTCCCCCAACTCGCCATGGAATCATTTCGCAGAACCAGTTCAATCGAAATTGGGAGTGCAGTCATGGCGATTCTTGCCGCAGGTGGGCCAATTGCACAAGCAGAGCGGATCGCCAACACGCTTCACCTCCACGGGATGAACCAAGACGAGCACCGAAAACTGCACGTTGGTTTCTCGGCAGGTCGGTTCGAATTTATGGCCCGACCTTACGGCATCGTTCCTCGAAACGCTGTTGAAGAAGCAGCATGGCCTGCTCTCCGCGGACAAATATTCATGGAAGCGGGTGAGATTTTCCTTCGCCTGCTTCGTGGTGACGTGGTCAACTCAGAATCCACTTACGCCACGGTCTTGACCAGAGCAAACTTCCGTTCTGATGACGATTGGCAACGTGTGCAGGAAGCGGCTTTTGAGTTTGAAGGACTCGACGCTTTGCCTGACGAAGTTCCTATTCCAAAGCGGTATGTCTTCGAGGATTTGAAAATCGTTCCCAACACCTTCCGGAGGGACTTGTTGGAATTGGTTGCAGGCACGCACGATCCTCGGGCCCAAACATTCCTCAATTCATTCCTGCCTGTCAAGGTCTTCAATTTGTCAATCACAAAACCGGAAGTTATCGAATCCACTCATGAACGGATGTCGACCGTTTTTCACCAAGACGGCGGAGAATGGCAACGACGTGACATGCCTCGCACTTCGTTTGTGTTTCTCAACGCCGAACCTGGCCTGACATCGGAAGAACAGAGTGAAGCCGCAAACCGTGAGGCAAAAGCCGCTCTGGGTGCGTATTGGAAAGCGCTCGAGGGTACGATTGACCCGTCTAAGGTATCGAACGCCGCCAACAATGCACTGATCGGCAATGCTCAAGAAGTTGCACAACAAATCACCGAACGCTTCCATCCCGAAGATCGGATCATGGCTTGGTTTGATTTCTTCAATCACGACTCCGACCGTGTCTGCAGGGACATGACTGCCTACATGGAACAGGTTGTTCCGCTTGTCGATGCCTCAATGGCCAACTAAGGTGATGCTATGCCAATTGAACACGACACACCTTCAGCAGTGGAACCGGGTCGTCCGGGAAGCGCGCTCTATCCAAAAAGCCCGTTGGGTGAACGTGTGGAGGGAATTCCTACTGGGCGAGAAGTCGCATGGGAACCACTGGTGGACTACCGAAGAAACGGTGTTTCCGAAACCACAATACACGGTGCTGTGGCTTGGGCTCATGGCGATGAAGTGATTCATTCCTTCGGAGGAAACGTGCTTTGCTATGGACGCTCGATGATGAAGCCGTTTATGTTGAAGGCGTTCACAAAAGAATTGGAAGATACAACATGGGAACAAAAAGCGATTGCCGTTGCCTCTCACAATGGCGACACAGAACACGTGGCAGCTGCTCAATCACTTTTGGCTGAGGCGGAATGGCCGCTCATGCTCACACCCCTCGATGTGCCATTGATTCAATTTGGCCGTCAAGTCCGACGCCCTCGACGGTGGTTTCACACATGCTCGGGTGAACATGCTGCAATCCTTCACGGATGCAGGAAAAAGGGATGGAACCGAGCTGGATACACATTGCCAACTCACGAAGTGTTCCACGCCTACATGGAACAAATCCGCACCTATCTCGGTCCGGATTGGACACCATTGCGTGTTGCGAAAGACGGCTGTGGATTGCCAACGGTTTCCAACACCGTTGCAGAATTGGCACAAATCTATGCAGGTTTGGTTCGGGACAAGGACGATGATTGGATCTGGGAAGCGATGGTCCGTCACCCCGATCTTGTGGGTGGATTCAATCGCTTGGATTCAACGGTTCTGAAAGCTGGTGAAGGGAAAGTCATCGCAAAGGAAGGCGCAGATGGTCTTCTTGGGCTTGCGATTGAACATCCTGACTATCCAAAGGGGCTCGGAATTGTTGTGAAAATTGCACATGGCTGGAATTCTCAAGCAACCTGGTATGTGGCAAGAGCAGTGTTGGGTGTGCTTGGTATTAACCTGCGAAATCCATATCCTCTCCACCGTCAGAAAGCATTCATTGTGCCGGGGATTGTTCCACCGCAGTACCTTGAGGTCTTGGAAACATTACCCACTTGGGATGAATGGGACCCAGATGAAGACCGTTGGCTCTACGATGTGGAGATGTAATCATGAAAAAACTCATGAATTACATCGATGGTTCCTTTGTACCTGCTCAGTCTGGTGACACCATCGAAGATATCAACCCGGCAACAGGGATGGTCATCGCTCATATTCCCCGCTCCACAAAGGCTGATGTGGAACACGCTGCTGCCTCAGCCAAATCTGCCCAAGCAGATTGGAACGCTCTCCCCCTCGACCAGCGTGCTGATTGGTTGGACGCCATCGCCGATGCATTGCAAGCCAAGCATGAAGCCATTGCTCAGGCTGAATCGCTTGACACTGGAAAGCCAATTTCTCTGGCGCGAAGGGTCGACGCAACGAGGTCAGTCGACAACTTTCGTTTCTTTGCAGATTTTGCCAGAAAGCAAGAACCAATGACGTTCGAAATGAGCGACGCAATGAACATTGTTCATCGCAATGGTTTGGGTGTTGTCGGCTTGATCACACCATGGAACTTGCCGTTGTACCTCATGTCGTGGAAGGTCGCTCCTGCATTGCTCATGGGCAACTCCATTGTCGCCAAACCGAGCGAAATGACACCGCTCACAGCAAACATTCTCGCAGAAACATTGGATGAGTTAAATCTCCCCCGTGGCGTGTTCAATCTTGTTCATGGTCTCGGTCCGGAAGTTGGTCAAAGCATTCTGGAGCATCCGCTGATCAACGGCATCTCGTTCACAGGCGGTACAGCAACTGGACGGATTGTCGCTGCCACCGCTGCACCCATGTTCAAGAAACTCTCTTTAGAATTGGGCGGTAAAAATGCCACAATTATCCTTGAAGACGCTGACCTTGACCAAGCGGTTCAAGGGGCGGTTAAAGCGGCGTTTACGAACTCCGGACAAGTCTGCTTGTGTGGCTCAAGAATCATGGTTCATGCCTCGATTGCAGATGAGTTCATCGAACGCTTTGTCGAAAAAGTAGCCGCCATGCGCATTGGCGAGCCAAGCGACGACGCCACACAAATTGGAACCGTCATCTCAATCGATCATCTTGAGAAGGTCGAATCTTACATCAATTTAGCCATTGAAGAAGGCGGGACCATTCTTACTGGTGGCACTCGATTGATGATGGGCGGTGTTGGACCAACGCCTGAAGGAGCCTATCTCGCTCCGACCGTCATCGGTGGATTGAGTCATTTATCCCGCTGCGCTACCGAGGAAATTTTTGGTCCTGTCGTAACCCTTCATACCTTTGATAGCCTTGATGAAGCAACCGAAATGGCGAACGCTACAGAATATGGACTGGCTGGTTCGATTTGGACTCGAGATATCGAAGTGGGCAAGGCTTTGGCGAAAACAATCGACACTGGCATTGTTTGGATCAACACATGGTTGCATCGCGACCTTCGCACTCCGTTTGGTGGAGTGAAGCATTCTGGCGTTGGACGCGAAGGCGGTCAATGGTCCCTTGGCTTCTTTTCGGAAACCACAAACATCTGCGTCATGAATCCTCGAGAACTCGGTGATTGAGAACACATCTTCAAAAGCAGACCATCCGTTTAGAGACCATGACAGAGCAAGCATCGCTTCCACTCTTTGTTCTCCCAATGGTCCTCATGCCAGGTGAAGTTCAGGAACTCCGAGTCTTCGAACCACGCTATCGGCAGATGTTGGATGACTGCTTACTCGACAACAAAAATTTCGGGCTCGTAATGAACGACCCATTTGAACCTAGCAACCACTGGGATGGCCCAAGAACGCATGGCTGTGAGGCAGAAATTCTTGAGCATGACACCAAAGGAAGCAACCACTTCATTTCGATTGTCGGACGGCGAAGATTCACGGTCGAGAACGTCATACCTCCCGCACTTCCTCCTTTTGATCACCCCGAAATGGCCTTACTCACGAACGACGACGGCATGTATCCAGATTTGCAAACATTGCTCGAACACATTCCCGACGCAGCAACGCATCACAAACTGTACATCTCAGGCAGCGTACGCTTTCAAGAAGATACCACGCCAACCACGCCCGCCCACCAAAAAATGCTCAAAGAGGTTCTAAATGGCGTTCTCAACCGAATTGGGGCCGTCCTTCGCATCGATGAGCAAATCCTGGACACTTGGGTGGCTGAGCGCGTTGACAATGTGATCGATGAAGACCCAAATTCTGTATTTACTGTTGCAGCTCTTGTGCTCAATGGACTTGAATCCAAACAACAAATCCTTGCATGCGCTGATGCAGAAGAAGCACTTGCTGAATTGATGCATCAACTGTCTGCATCATACGAGGAAGAATAGCAATACATTCCACCTGCGAGGGTTTCAAAACACAAGTGACGGTGGAAGGACCATGTCCGTACATGGCAAAGCACGCAAGGTCACGACACATACGCTTCTCGAGATGAAGCGTGCTGATGAAAAAATCACCATGCTAACAGCGTATGATTATTCATTGGCTAAACTTGTCGATCAAGCGGGCGTTGACGTCATTCTCGTGGGCGATTCCGCCTCCAACGTGATGGCTGGGCAAGTCACCACCGTACCTATGACACTGGACCACATGATTTACCATGCTCAATGCGTTCAACGAGCCGTTGACCGTGCACTCATCGTGGTCGACATGCCGTTTGGAACCTATCAGGGAAATTCGGCTATTGCACTTGAATCTGCTATTCGAATTATGAAAGAAGCAGAAGGCCACGCTGTAAAACTCGAGGGCGGGTCTGAGATCATCCAATCCATCGAGCGGATTTTGACTGCTGGAATTCCTGTCATGGGTCACCTTGGATTGACTCCTCAGTCGATCTACAAGTTTGGCACATACACCGTTCGAGCAAAAGAAGAGGAAGAGGCTGAGAAACTCATTGCAGACGCAAAGTTGCTCGAAGCCGCCGGATGCTTCGGGATCGTGCTGGAAAAGATTCCACGTGAACTGGCAAAGCGAGTCAGCGAATCGATTTCGATTCCAACAATTGGCATTGGCGCCGGTCCAGATTGCGATGGACAGGTGCTTGTCCTTCATGACCTCCTTGGCATCACGATGGATTTTTCTCCAAGGTTTTTGCGACGCTACCTCAACCTCGCTGAGGACATTAACGGTGCAATCACTTCCTACTGTGAGGATGTTCGGTCTGGTGATTTCCCCAATGATTCGGAAAGCTACACTTCATGAGATTGTGTTGTAAACTGCCACTGCACCAGCAAAGGCGCCTAGATCGATGCCCATAGCGTGCCAGATCCCGTAACTAAAGGGAGGCAATTGCTTTCGACCCCAGATCATGGAAAGGCTTCCCCATGCCAGCAGTATGGCGTACATCCCACAGAAAAGGGCGCCCCATCCTGAGAGCCACACGATGCACAGTGGGAGGGCAAGGACTGCAAATCCAAATGTGTATTCGAGGCATCGCTCAAACGAGGTGTGAACCAAAATCCGGTACATCAACGGCGTGAGAGCGAGCACCACAAGCAACGCGAATTGCGGCGGATTTGGTGTGAACACAGACTCGAAGGCGGGAATGCCATACACCTGCCATCCGCTACCAACGGCTGCACCAACCAGAGCAGGTGTCAAGATGTGCTTCGTCCCCGTCATCAGGTCTTGCTTGAGGGAAACGGGGTTGGGCGCTTCCAGCGGGAGCGTCACGGATTCCTCCATGGCTACCCCAACTCGCCGTCTTGTTTGAGTCTTGGGTCCATTGCTTTGTGTTTGGCCTGAACGCCGATGCCGATATAGCCGTTAAGCGCTTGGCTTGTATTATGACGCAAGGTGAAATCGTAGCAGGTTGTTTGGCTCCTCATCCACCACATCTCGTCTATGCCGAAAACCCTCCACAAAACGAACCGGTTGCTGAAGGCGGTTGGGAACAGTTGCGATGGGGCTATGAACGCCTTCGTGAGTCATTAAAAGACGTCGATTACGATGCAATTGTCCTCTTGTCTCCTCACTGGCAGACCTACGTCGGTACCCACTTCTTGGGGCTTCCAAACTTCAAGAGTCTCTCCGTAGATCCAGTGTTCCCCAACCTCTTCCGTTACCATTACGACCTCAATATTGATGTTGAGCTCACCCGGAACATCCACGACAAGGCCGCAGAAGCGGGTTTGTCTGTGAAAATGATGGAGAATCCAGACTTCCGTGTTGACTATGGCACCATTACCACAGGTCACATGTTCAACCCGGTGTGGGACAAACCTCTCGTCGTAGTCTCCAGCAATCGGTCGCGTGATTACTATTCGGTCGAAGTTATGCAAGAAATGATGATTGAACTTGGAAGAGTCACTCGGGAAGCCATTCTTGAAAGTGGTAAGAAAGTGGTCGTTTTGGCGAGTAATTCCCTGTCCCATCGACACTTTACAACCGAATCAGAAATCCCTGAAGACATGAGCAAAGAGCACATTACCAGTCACGCAATGCACCTATGGGACATGCGAATGATCGATTACATCCGCAGCGGACAAGCGCAGCGAATCCTCGATGAGATGCCGGAATTCACCGAACAAGCCATCGCTGAGAGCGATGGTGGTGGCCTTTCATGGCTGCTGTCGACGCTGGACACGCCCTCATATCCTGGGATTCTGCACGGTTATGGAACCATTATCGGGACAGGTAATGCCATTGTCGAATGGCCAGAACGCAACCATAAGGAGGCATCACAATGAGTGAAGGCGGTCTTGTTGGTTCGTTCATTGTTCCAGTTCATCCCCACACAGTCTTAGTTCCAGAGCAAAACGAAGGCTGGCAACGATTGCGTAACGCATTCGACGAAGCGGCTCAACGGATTAAGGATTCAAACGCAGACCTCCTCGTCATTTATTCCACCACATGGCCAAGCATCATTGGTCATCAAATTCAAGCAGATCCAAACCCTGAATGGGTGATGGTCGACCATGACTTCCACGACCTCGGTTCGATTCCGTATTCATTCAACATTGATTCGGAGTTCGCTCACGCATGGGACGAAGCAAACAAGAAGCGTGGCTTGAAGTCCCGTACAATCAACTACACTGGCTTCCCAATCGATGTCGGTTCAGTTGTGGCCCTCAAACTCTTGAATCCGGACAATGTGATTCCCGCCGTTATCGTCTCCTCCAATGTTTATGCGAACCGATCTGAAACAACGGTTCTCGCCAAATCATGCCTTGATGTCATCAAAGCAACGGGTAGAAAAGCAGTGGCGATTACAGCGATGTCTCTTTCAAATCGCATGTTCACAACAGCCATTGATCCCAAAGACGACAAAATCCATTCCCTCAAAGACGATGAATGGAATCGGAAGATTCTGGAATTCTTGGGCGAAGGGCGCCTTGAGGATGTTGGGCAGCTCTCCCGTACAATTCACAAGCAAATCCGCGTGCAAAAAGTGGTCGCATTCAAACCAATGTGGTGGCTTGCAGGCATGAACGAGAACCGCAACAACCTCACCGGCGATGTGCTTGCTTACGAAGCAATTCACGGTGCTGGAGGCGCTGTTGTCCACCTCGATCCGACGCCATCAGGTGCCGGTGACAAAGAATACGACGAGGATGATGTAGAATTTTTCAGCGGTGAGCGGAACGTGCTCGATGCAGAAGGGGATGCGCCTTCATTTGATGCGCAAATCCCTGAAGCTCAGCAAACTACGACTTCTTCGGGTCCAGCATTGTGGGAGCCAACCACAGGTGAATCATCGGTCAACAGCGATGCTGCGCCGAAACCTGTTGGCATGTATCCTCACGCCCGCCGCGTGGGTGATCTTCTCTACCTCTCTGGCGTTGGACCTCGCCAACCCGGTACGAATGCAATCCCTGGTGGACCAATCTGCGACGACCAAGGTGCACCTCTCAACTATGACATCAAAGCCCAAACAAGGGCCGTTGTCGATAACATCACGAGAATTCTCGAAGAAGCCGGTGGCTCAATCGACGATGTGCTCGATGTGACCTCGTTTTTGGTCGACATGGACCGAGACTTCGCTGGTTACAATGAAGTGTGGGCAGATACGCTCGGCAAGGTTGGGCCGACACGGACCACACTTGCCATCCGTGCGCTCCCAACTCCAATCGCTGTTGAGATGAAAGTCATCGCAAGAGCACCCAAAGAGAACTGATCGCATCAGCACAATTCGTGTGTGCAAACTGGTGGAGTGAAGTACCTTCGATCTTCTGGAATGAACGTGTCCAGCTGCAGCGTTGAGCCTTCTCCTTCCTGAATGAACACCACGGATGAAGTGCTGGCTGGAAGGTAATCTTCGCCCGTAGAAAGCAGGCTCAAACGAAGCCGACTTCCCGCTTCAAGTTCAGCGTCCAAGGGCATAAATTCCATTTTCGCATTGATTGTTTCGACAAGAGGTGTCCATGTTTGAATGTCATCACCGCCGGCGTGGTAACGCAAGTCCATGATGGCGTGCCCAATGTGGATGCATTCATCGTTCTCATTACATTCTTCCAGCAGCGCATACAACTGGCCGCCAAGTGTGGCTGTTGTTACATCAACATGCAATCGAGGTGTACCTGCAATGTACATCGCTTGTTCGAGAGGCTCAGACTCCCACACAGGTCCAGTGGTTGCGTCGGGAAGTACGGATGTTCCGCCGCCAACGTTGGACAGCATGCCGCCCAGATCCATTGAGACCGTTTCCACATCGATAGGAGGGTAGCGGTCTTCGAGGCGCCACGATCCCTGATTGGATTGAATCTCGACGTACAAGCCGGGTTGTTCCCCGACACCGCGGAGGTAGAAGTCAAACCACTCGAGTAAATCTTGCATCCAATCATAGCGGACCATTTCCGGGAATGCTTCGCCACCTTGGCCTCCTTAATCGGAGCGATCGTCCAGTTGCACTGGCCGATCAGGGTAATCGTGGTCCCATTGGCCGAAGAGCCCCTTTGCATCAATCCCTGCATCCTTCAGCGCATTGATTGTTGGAACCGCCATGTGTGGGTCGACGTTCCAGTCATGCATGCCTTGAATCAGGTAGACACTTCCTTGATAATTCTCAATCACTCGGTCGAGGAAGTATCGTTCTGCCCAATAATCACCAGCCACCTCTGAACCAAACATGTAGGCGGTGACACCGGTTCCGGGCCCGATGATATAATCTGGACACAAGTTTTGGTAGTCTTCTGCATCGCCATCGAGTCCATAGGATCCATAGACGCCGTTGTGCATGATTGGCGCACGAGCTTCAGCAGAACCATTGCGCCACATCAGTTCCTTGACACCAATCAATCCCGAAATAGGAACGATGGTTTTCAGATAATCGTGCTCTGCTCCAAACATTGCAGCCTGCCAAGGTGTGCTTCCGTCGTAGGATTTTCCAATCATGCCGACCGCACCGTTTGACCACTCTTGCTCGCCAAACCAACGCACAGCAGCATCATTCCCGAGTTGCTCAGCGTTCCCCATGAGGTCCATGCAATGGTTCGATCGACCTGTGCCTGAAACCGAAACCTGCGCAAACGCAAATCCATGCGGGAGAATTTGGTCGATGATCATCTGGCCCAGCCAAGTGCCGGGCACTTCGATGCTCGGGGTTTCTACGCTTGCTTCTTGGAAGTAAGGTCCAAACTCTGCAATGACGGGGACGGTGACACCTTCCGGCACGTTCGGGCGCCAGACTGCAAGGCTGATGACTGCATTGTCGGGGGCAGCCCCTCCTTCTTCGATTGGCAAGGTGTATTCGACAAAATGATGGGTTGAATTCCACTCATTATCAGTCCCCAACAGTTCGTAAGGGCCGGTTTCTAAAGCGATACCAAATTCTCCACTGGTCTGGTACGGCAGTGTGTTGCGCTCCCATACCGGTACACGCACGCCGGATTGTTCCTCTTGTTCGGAGATGAGGTCCATGACCGCCTCACCAAATAGAGCGGACATGAAGAGAAAGACAAGGGCGACTGCAACGGTTGAGCCCAAGACTAAGTTGAACTCCCTTGACATTCGGGTTTGTTGAGCACCGTCGATGCCAGAACCTTGCTTACTCTGCGTCACAGTGGGACGTTGCTTGGGTCACTTTTGAGGTTGCCGAACAGAGAACTCTGTTGCTTCGAACCGACCCTAATTGTCGCCGGAGCGATGGTTGCGTGATTGGTTGCGGTTGCCAGAGCGGTTGCCACCATTCCGATTTGAGCGACCTTGGTTGCGAGATTGGTTGCGGTTGTTTTGGCCCCCTCCGTTTCCTGAGTTCTGTCGGTTGTTTCGGCCGCCGCCTTGGTTTGAGCGGTTGCGGTTCCGTTGCTTCTTTTTGGGAGCATTTGGATCCTTGACCTTGCCTGCCTTTTGTCCAGGTTTTGGAATGGCTCCAATGAAATGGAACTCATGCGATGAATCCACAGGGATTTCCTTGCCAATCAATTGCTGAATTCCAACCAGATATCCCGATTCTGAATCATCACAGAACCCGTAGGCGATGCCCGTTCGACCTGCTCGAGCGGTTCGTCCAATTCGGTGAACATAACTCTCCGGTTCGTTTGGCAAATCGTAATTGAACACGTGCGTCACACCATCGACGTCGATGCCTCTGCTTGCAATATCGGTGGCCACAAGAATAGGAATGCTTCCGTTCTTGAAGCCAGCTAGAGCCTTTGTGCGTGCGCCCTGACTCTTGTTTCCATGAATGGCAGCTGCGGCGATACCGCTTTGGTCAAGTTGCTTGACAAGTCGGTTTGCGCCATGCTTTGTTCGTGTGAACACGATGCCACATTCAACCCGTTCTTGTTTGATGATTTTCACGAGCAAACGGCGCTTGTCTGCCTTTCGGAGGAACATAATTTTCTGGTCAATACGATCAACCGTCACTTCCTTTGGCGTAATGTCAACCTTCACTGCATTGTTCAAGAACGAACCAGCAAGGTCTGCGATTGACGACGGCATTGTGGCGCTGAAGAGGAGGTTTTGTCGCTTCTTTGGCAACAACTTCAACACCTTCTTGATGTCTCTGATGAAGCCCATGTCGAGCATGCGGTCGGCTTCATCGAGGACAAAGAATTCAACATTTGTGATGTCGATGTGACCTTGGTTGATCAAATCGAGAAGGCGACCAGGGGTGGCGACCAGCACGTCCAATCCCTTTTGCAGGGCTCGGACCTGAGGGTTCTGATTCACACCGCCAAAGATCACTTTGTGACGAATGTCGAGGTGTTCGCTGTAAGCAGAAAACCGTTCATCGATTTGAGCGGCCAACTCTCTGGTTGGTGAAAGAACAAGCGCTCTGATGTGGCGTTTTCCTTGTGGCCGGTTACGGCTCATAATTTGAAGCACTGGGAGCGCAAACGCAGCTGTTTTGCCAGTTCCAGTTTGAGCCACACCCAGCACATCACGACCAGCCAACAAAGGCGGAATGGATTGCTCTTGAACGGGTGTTGGTGTGGTGTAACCTTCTGCCTCAACGGCTCGTAGAAGTGGCTTAGAAAGGCCTAGTGTTTCGAAATCAGTCATGGAAATCCCTCGAACAGAGGGCAGCAACAAGATGCTGAAGCCAACCTGAACAGCCCGCGCTCCTCGCCTCTCCTCTAAAACAAGGTTGGTCGTAATCGCCAACCTCGGTGTGTTGGAGGTAGATTGCCCCAGTTCCGAATCAAAGAATCGGTTGATTCCGGAGCCATTCCAGGTCTGAAATGTAGAGTTGGCGGATGTCGTCCAAGCCGAGAACAAGCATGGCCAAGCGTTCCAAACCCATTCCCCAAGCGAGGACTGGTGTTGCGATGCCCAAAGGTTCGGTCACTTCTGGTCGGAAAATTCCTGCGCCACCAAGTTCCAACCACTTGCCTCGCCACTTCACCTCGATCTCGAGGCTCGGCTCTGTGTAGGGGAAGTATGCGGGGCGAACTCGAACTTCAGGGTAGCCCATCTTGGCATAGAAAGTCTTCAATGTCGTTACAAGCATCTGGAGATTAGCGCCTTCTTCCATAATGATGCCTTCAATTTGGTGGAATTCTGGGAGATGAGTGCGGTCAATGGCTTCCTTTCGAAACACGCGATCGACGGAAAAGACTCGACATGCTTCATTAGGGTGTTTGGCAAGGTACTGAATGGTGTTCACAGTGGTGTGGGTTCGGAGCAAACCCTTCTCCGATGTCGCCTTTGAAAATGCGCCGCCCCAGCCAACAGAGCCAGTTTGTCCGCCGTGTTCATGGATGTCGCCCCATGCTTTCACCAAGTCATCAGGAAGCGAAATGGCTGCTGGGTTTTCGAGGTAAAAGGTGTCCTGCATTTCACGGGCTGGATGGTCTTGCGGAATGAACAATGCATCCATGTTCCAACCAGCTGTTTGCACATAGTCATCAACCAGTTCAGAAAAGCCCATTTCAAGGAAAATCGCACGCACTCGCTCGATGAGCGCTTGCATGGGGTGGCTTCGCCCTGTGTGAGGAGTGCTTGATTCAAGCGTAACATCGAACGCACGGTATTCAGCATTCTTCCAATCTTCTGACTGTAACAGTTCAGCGGTGATTTCAGCAACTGCCACTTTTTCTTCAAGGTGCTTCCCCTCAACGGACTGGCCTTGCTCGGTCATTGTCCAGGTTCGAGTGGTGTGTTCGATTACTTCAATGAGTCCTCGTCTCGACTTGAACAGTTCAAGCATGTCACTGTCTGATTCCTCAACTGAACATGGGAGGCTTGCGATGAAGGCAGTGCGTTGAGCGATGGCTGCCGTGACTTGATCTGGGTGTTCGGCTTCGAATTTTCCTTGATTGAGTTGGACGCCCAATCGCTTGAGCAACCCTACGCCAGGGCCAGCCTCATGCCGCTCAAATGAAGTTTGAAGAACAGCCATCGAAGCGTCATCGGCTGATTCAATCCAAGCCCACAATCTGTGTTCGAGCAGTCCTTCAGCCGCAGCCTTGACTCCTTCAGGAGCGAGTTTGACGGTTTGACGAACGTGTTCAGTTGTGGTGACCAGTCCATGGTTTGTGAGGCCGTGACCCGCACCAACCGCCACGGCTTGATCCTTCCACTCACATGCGCTGAGGATGCCGTCTAAATCCCATGTGTGGTTGCCTTTCGCCTGCATCACTTTGAGCATTCGACGCTCAGGGTTCAGCAAGACTGGGGCCTCCATGTCCCCTCGGGTGCAACCAACGCCCTTCAAATCTGTGCCTCTGGACAAACAAATCTCATCGTTCGTCAAGGGAGCTGCATCGCTCACTCTTCTTCTTGCCAGAGTTGCGTGGAACACGCTGGGCAGGTGTAGCCATTTGGCTTGGGGCCATCAACGAGCGTTACCGTTCCACAAGGGCCACAGAGAATCGACGAACGCTTTGGTTCATCGAGCGTGGTATCAACGCGGTACATCACACGACCTGCATCGGGGAGTTTTTCTGCTGCTGGCGTCCACTTTTCAATCTCTTCTGGTGACATCGTTCGCTCAGTGTTTATTGACATGCCCACAATGAACAGCACAAGTCCTCCTACACCAATGGTGGAGCCCATAGAATAAATGCCGCCGACGGTGAGAAATGCACCGAATACAAGGCAAATCAATCCAGCAATCAGCAGATTTTCTTTGCCATTTTTTACCAAGAGATTCACCTCAGTTGAGCGCATGTGCGAGTGCTTCAGCAACACGCTTGACTTGCGCCAATGGTATGGCGCACAATCCAATTCGAACGCCGCCGGTGAGCGGGACGAGGTAGACATCCTGCTCAGCACAGGCCTCGGCGATTTGACCTGGGTCTTCGTGGTCAAGCCAAGCGAAGAATCCGTCATGGGTTGGGTTGAGTGGTACATTCAATGCTTCACATGCAGCATTCAAAGCGTTCCTCCGCTCCGTGAGCAACGATTGCAAGCGATCTCGTTCGGTGCTCCACGCAGCTCCGCCTTCGTCCGAAGCATGCAGTTCGCTGACCGTGTATTGAGAAACACGCGGCGCAGCTGACCATGTTTGACGACCCGTTACGCCCATCACCGTTGCGATTCGGTCAGTGACTGCTTGGTCGGGGTGGATGCTGACAATGGCTCCAGTGCGAAGACCGTACATGGTGTGCGACTTGGAGAGTGAAAGAGCAAATGTGATCAGAAGGTTTTCTGGCCAAGGCCATCCATTTGACATGGCATCATGAATTGTTTCTGCCCAACCATGTGGTTCCTCTGCGTAGAGATGGTAGGCTGCATCAATCAGCAATGTGTGGCCAACATTTTCGTTGACTGAAGCGCTCTCCATCACTGCTTCTAACATGGCCATTCGGCCATCAGGTGTCAACGAAAGTCCAGTTGGGTTGTGGGCAGGATCGTTAAGCCACATCATTACTTTGTCCTGATGTAGACACATCTCGGCGAGTTCACCTTTGAATCCATCAATGTCGACGAAGGGGTATGGCGAGCCGGCTTTTGGTAGCAAGGGATAGGTTCGAGTCTTCAAATCGCATCCTGCCAAGAATCCCTTGTAGGGGCCCCAGTGGCGGTCACGAAGGAGCACATGGTCGCCGCGGTTAGCAAAATTTGTTGCAGCGAGGTAAAGAGCACCAGATCCGCCGGCGGAGGCGGTTGCAGTGATCGCAATTCCCAAAGCTTCGAGTTCAGAACGTCGCTCTCCAAGGGCGAGGGTCTTGGCCAAATCGAGGAACGCCGGAAGACCAGTTAGTGGTGCATAGGCTGCGATTTCCACAGGTGGTGCTTGTCGGATGGCCTCATCGACCACTGCGTTGATGGCAAGATTGCCATCATCCTCGAGCAAAGCCCCGATGGTACCGTTCACAGCATCCCTCCCTTCCGCTTTTGCGTTCTGATATCGAGCCAACCATGCAAAAATGGTATCGCTACCCACTTTTGTTTGAGCGTATGGGTTTAGCAAACCCGCACCTGCATCGTGGTCCATGGACCAGCCAAAGCGAGGCTCTTCTTTGAGTTGCCTCTCGAATTTCGTAGCGAATTCATCCGTTTGATTCATCAAGGGTTAGCCTTTGGCCGAACCATCGCCTGTGTAGCATAGCTGGTAGTGCATCGGATTTGTAATCCGAAGGCCGGGGGTTCGAGTCCCTCCGCAGGCTCCTTTTATCGATAAGACCGTGAACCAGTTCGTCTTGGTTCGCCCATGCGCCCCTTCCATCTGGCCTTTCCTGTTCTGGACCTTGAAGCGACGGAACGATTCTATGTTGATGTGCTCGGCTGTACAATCGGTCGTCGCACAGAGCAGTCACTGAATCTGAATTTCCACGGCCACCAAATTGTGGCCCATTGCGTAGACTCGATGCCCGATGCGACAGATGGAGGGCGCGTCGATGGGCGCCAAGTCCCCCCGTTTCACTTTGGGCTGGTCATGGAGTGGGCGCAATGGCATGCCTTCCGGGATCATCTCAAGGGATTGAATGTGGTGTTCCGATTGAAGCCGCATGTTCGGTACCCAGGGTCGATTGGTGAGCAAGCCACGATGTTTGTCAATGACCCTTCAGGGAATGCATTGGAATTCAAATCGTTTCAGGATGATGACCGGCTGTTTGCTACACTTCCGGGCAACGAACTTGCGGCTGGCGGCGGGCGACTCTGAACCGAACGCTCAAGGTTGAAGAGTGGCTGGCCAAAGCATGGTCGCCCAACGCCTCGATGGAAAAGCCTGTGCTGCAAGCGTGGAGAAAGAACTCCACGAACGAATCGCAGCGTGTGCTTCCGCAGGCATTCAACCTCACTTAGCGGTTGTGATCGTTGGTGATGACCCGGCCAGTCACGTCTATGTGAACTCCAAAGTCAAGGCGTGTCAACGTCTTGGAATCAAGAGCACGCACATCGAATTGCCATCTGCCGCATCCGAAGATGAAGTGAGGGCTGTGATTCATCGTCTCAACGACGATGCTGAACTCCATGGCATCCTCGTTCAATCCCCTCTCCCACCTCACATGGATGAAGAAGCACTCACCGACTTGATCAATCCACGAAAAGATGTGGATGGATTCCACCCCGAAAACTTGGGCCGGCTCGTTCAAGGACGCCTCGATGGAATGCTACCATGCACGCCAAGTGGTGTCATGCGCATGCTGCAATGGGCAGGCATGGATTTGACTGGAAAAAGAGCCGTCGTGCTCGGGCGTTCTCGCATTGTGGGCAATCCACAAGCCCTTTTGCTCGGCGCAAAGGGAGCTGATGCAACTGTGACAGTGGTGCATTCACGCACAGAAAACGCACAAGCAATTTGTGCTCAGGCAGACGTTGTTGTTGCAGCGATTGGGCGGCCCGAAATGGTTCGAAGCGATTGGATCAAAGACGGTGCCGTCGTGGTTGATGTTGGTATCAATCGAGTGGACGATGCAACCCGTGAGCGTGGATGGCGTCTTGCAGGGGATGTGCATCCAGAAGTTGCCAAAAAAGCCTCTTGGTTATCGCCTGTACCCGGTGGTGTTGGACCAATGACCATTGCAATGTTGATGGAAAACACAGTCCGTGCCGCAGAAACATTTCAATCAGAATGAGGTGGTATGATGGAACAGAAAGCACCACGTCTCTCAACTGCCTCGTTGGTTGCGGGTTCGATTTGCGTCACCTTTGCAGCCCTCAATGCCTCGGTAAACCTCGTGCTTGAAAGCGGTTTGAGCATCGAGGAGTACAGCGCCCTTGCAGCTGCAGGCCTTTGCTTCGTCACCTCTTATTTCGCGTCGAGAGAGCGTCCGATTCCTGAATTGGTCAACCAACCTTCGATTCAAGAGCAATACGATGCGATGGAATCAACGCCCACGCCATACCGGGCGAGTGGCTCGATGCCAACCCAACAATCAAATCACGATTTGTCGGCGTCTCCAAGTTCTGATTTGACATCCATTCTTGCAATGGAACCTGCAGTGGTCGTTCCGGCGGCTCAACCTGTTTTGCAACCATATACCGAACCTGAACCAATCGATGTGTCGGCGGCTTTGGATTCCCTCTCAACAGGTGAATTTGGTGCCGTGGCTGCTGAAATGGCGTCCGAAAACCCCGCACCACACACGGCAACATCCCAAAACCGCCCATTCACTCAATCTGTTGGCTCATTGGCCTCTTCTCATGAGCGTCCGACCATTGCAAACGTCCCTCTCCCATCGGCTTCACCCTCTCCTGTGGAATCACTCCCTGAAACAACCACGGCCATGGTTCCTTCAATGCCTGACCTCTCTGACTTGTTGGGTTCCACTCCTGAACCAGTGGTCGAGTCACTTACGCCAGCCATGCCCGATCTTCCAAATGTAGGCAACGCAACATCTCCACAAGCACAACAAATGGACATGTTGCTATCCTTGCCAGAATTACCAGAAGTTGGTGTGCCAACACCCGACTTACCTGATATTGGCGATTTGTTTTGAGGCTGGGAAGGTCAATAGAGGTTGAAAGGATGATGAAACACATGTGGTCCGATTTGTACGATCTTCATAGCCATTCAACGAACAGTGATGGCGAACATTCAGTCGAAACGGTGGCACAATTGATGGCAGCGTCAGGTGTCATGCATTGGTCGTTAACCGACCACGATACAATTGCGGGCTGGGATGCAGCAGCAGAAGCAGCCCAAAGAGAAGGCATTGGCTTCATTCCCGGCGTGGAAATCACTTGCGAGCCCGGTTTGCCCGTTGTTCCATCTGAAATGGAATTGTGGGACCGGGACCGTGCACCTACTTCGTGGCACTTGCTGGCGTATTTCCCAATCGGCTCTGTAACTGACGATCAGCGAGCCTCGTTCAAAGCATGGCTTGAGCCTCTTGGCGAGAGCCGTGGGCCACGCATGGAACGCATGGTGGCGCTTGCGAATGAGCACGGGCTTGCGATTGATCTCGATGCAGTCATGGCGAGGGCTGATGGTTCGGTCGGACGCCCCCATTTGGCTGCAGAACTGATTGCCCAAGGGTATGTGGAAACCAAGCAAGAGGCGTTTGACCTTTGGCTGGGCGATGGTCGCCCACTTGCCATTGTACGCAACAAACCCTCAATCCAAGATGCGGTCAAAGCCGTGCACGAATCCGGTGGAATCGCTTCCTTGGCTCACCCAATCTATTACGGCGTCCCTGTGCAAACAATCGTGCAATTCTGCAAAGAAGCAGGCGTCGATGCAATCGAATGCTTCCACCGTAGCCATCCAGATCCATATCGTCATGAACTCCTGATGGCGGTTCAACATCACGGTCTTACCTCGACGTGCGGCTCTGATTTCCATGGGCTTTCAAGCCTCCAAGAGCCAGGAAACATGCCACTTCCATTGGCCGATTTGCCATCGGCGCTCAAAGCTTAAGATGCGTTTTTTCGCGTCACTGCGTCGAACATCAGTGCGAATTCGAAAAGAATGATGACGGGCATTGCCACGAGGAAAAGCGACAGAGGATCGGGTGGCGACAAAAACGCACCAAGGACAAAGGCTGTGAACCAAATGTGCCGCCGATACCTACGAACCTGAGTGCGTGTGATCACTTCCAATCGCAGCACGAGAAGCGTTACCACAGGGGCTTGGAACCCGATTGCAGAAGCGACGGCGAGGTTGGCCACAAATCCAACGTAGGACACCAGCCGCCATTGCGTTGCCAAACCAGCATTTTGTGCATCACTGGTTAGGTATTCAAGCAGCATCGGTATCAGGAGGTTCCACGCATACGCAATGCCGCCAGCACCCAACAAAATGACGGCCAAGAAGGTACCAATCGCTGCCTTTGTCGGTTTTGGCGCATTCGCCTTGAGTTCATCCAAGCGCATCTTGAGAGCCGGGTTTTTGCCACCTCGCCATGCACCTTCGATCATCAAGATCGCCAGCACGACGAATGCGGCACAATAGGCAGCCAGCCTTACTTGCAAGAGAATGAATTCCACGGGGGTGATGACGATGATGTTGACATCCGCAGGCAGGCGGTCTTCCGCAATCAGCCATGATATGACATTCGAGGTGATTGGGAAACAGGCCACAAAAATCAGACCGAAAATGAAGGCAAGCAGCTTCATCCGCTTTCGAAGGTGGGATTTGATGTCAAGCAGCAACAATCCACCGGGACTTTCCAGAAGTTCGTTGACCGTCTGGGACAGTTCATCCGTTCCGGTCATGACTCGTGCAGGGACCGCGCCCTCATAACACACACCATGGGCGTGCTTATTCGCTTTCCCAGATGTGTGAGGGTGTTGAATCCATCCAACGTCGGCCATGTTTGTTGAGTCGCCTCAGGCGATGAATCACAAAACCTGTGATCCACAGGGATGGCATGGACAAGAGCAGTGCCATCCACATGAGGTCTTGGTGGTAATCATTGAGGACACGAACCTGAACCACATCCTCTTCGGCAGTGCTTGGGTTGTGCATCACAACAAGGCTGTACACTTTCGGAGCGTCTACTTCCAAAGCCAATGTTGAATTTGGTGCAACGGTGTAGTATTCACCCAGCGTTTTCATAATTTCCCAATCGATGCTCCCCTCTTCCATCGCCGGCACTGCTGATTCAGCAATTAAGACAACCACTTCAAGGGTGATGTTTTGGTGAAGGTTGGTGACCGTCGTGTCGACTGTTTCTCCAGGTTCAAATTTCTGAATGATTTCGAACGTAGAGTCTTCGGGGCCCAATTGGTAGGACACTCGGTCGCCAACTGTGCTGCTTTGTACATTGACCGCCATGATGATGAGGGTCACCATGGCCAGTGTTACAACGCCTTCTACGAGGATGTGGCGTCGGATTTTCTGAGTGGTGAATCCTTTGAAGAAACTTCCATGGTCATTGCGGAGCCTTGGTTGAAGATGGTGGATGAATAACGCTCCAACCCCTCCGACGATCATGCCCAGCGGGATGTCAATAAACCAATGAATCCCGAGGTAGAGAATAGTGAACATGAACAGCAAGGTGTTCACACACACAAATATGTGGTATCTGTAATGCTTCCACTCCTTCATTGAACCTCCTTGTTCTCGGACATGCAACCAATTGAGCAAAATGATGCCAAATGGTATCGCAACATGCAGCGATGGGACTGCATTATCCAACGGGTCGTGGGATGCATAGAAGACGCTGTACCATCCCTCGTGGTAGAGGAGTGCTTCCATTCCAGGTATCCATGAAGAGGTGACTTCGACATTGAAAAACAAGTAATACGGTACGGCAATAGCGTAAATCAGCAAGTAATTGAGCGTGACTTTATCGGTCATGTCTCGATCGCCTGTGTAGGCAAAATAGACGGTTGTCACGTAAATGAGGAAGAGGTAAATAAACAGGTAGTGGAAGTTCAAAAATGAGGTAAGCGCTTCATTTTGGAAGAAATTCTGGATGTGAAGCGTGAAGTCACCTTCGATGCTGTGGACCCATTCAGTCCAATGCCCAGTTTCCATTTTGATTGGCTCATTGAGGTTATCAGTGACTGCTTTCCATCGAATAATGATGAGGTAGCCCATGGCGTGGAGATAGAATCGCTGGTTGTGAATGACTTCAGCCCATTTGCCCAATGGAGTTCTCATTTCCTTGTCGTGAAGGGTGAAGAACCAACATATGATTGGCGTCAATACCAAAATGAGCCCCATCATGATTCCATAGGGGTCCATGTTTGGGGGGCCTCGCTTCTCGCTTTAGGTATTATGACGGCGAGAGGGTGTTGACGATGTTTGGGTGGGCCCTCAAAAAACGTGCAAGAGGTCAAAGGTAATGGGTTCCATCTCCCATCAGTGAGGGACATGTGGAAGCAAGCGCCAGAGAACACCCTCGAGAGCCTTCGCCATGCCATTGGCTTCCACGATGGGATTGAGTTCGACCTCCGTTTGACCTCCGACGGCGAAGCCATCATCCACCACGATGCCGATGTCTCTGTACCAACATCGATGCTCACCTCCTCCAAACCTTGGGTTGAGCATTACACCCTCGATGAATTGGAGTCGTTTGGGTTCTGCTCGTTCCGTTCCTTGCTCGAAGACGCCACGGTGCGGGAGCAGTGGAGGGACCATGGCAAAATGGGGTGCGTGGAATTGAAACGCCCGCATCCAAAATCAAAACCGGGTGGCGGATATTTTGGTCTTACTTCCCACAAGAAACACATCACAACCCTCATCAATACAGCTGATGAATTGTTGAATGAGTTCGAGATTCCGAATCAAAACACAGTGTACTATGCCTTCCACAAAGGGATGAAACCTTCCATCGAAGCCTCCTCAACACAGCGGCCATGGGCCGAACTTCTTCCCTACATTCCACCCTTTGGAACCCGCCAAACCAAGCGGTTGCGAGCCCTTCCTCAATTCCTCACACATTCGTTTTCACGCCTTGTGAATCATCATCGCAATTCTGGCGCATCGATGATACCCGGTGCAATCGAATACTTCGTCCCACCGATCAATAAATTGCCGTTAGGAAAAAAAGTCGGATTGAGTGGAAAAGGCGCTTTGAACCTCCAAACAGCACAAGGGGGATTTCCTGTCTATGTGTGGCCAACCAAACCAGATGTTGAACACCGCCTCCAAGCTGCTGGGTTGACGGGTCTCACTGATGATGCAGATCCAAACCTCACTTGGCTGCCATCGGGCCACGCACGATGGACTCGACCAGCGACGCTCCCACTTGATGCAGAGCAACAAGCAACGCTTGAGAATGCGACGAAAGAACACCATCTTGACATCCTCAAAGAACTCAAGGCCAACGTAGTGCCGTGGATGGAATGTGATGCATCAAGTCGTAGATCGTTGATGGCGATGTGGTCGAAGCGATGGCAATGGCAATCGCTTCCGTCTTCAATTGGTCTTCCAGATGACCACGCCGCAGGATCAAGTCCACCTTGGCAGGCCGTGCGATTAATTGGACATCGTGGTTCAGGCAAGACGCCGAGGCCAGTGCTGCAAGGTTCTCACTCGATGTGACGCAGACGTTGCTCTTCAGCAATGTACTTTGGGCGATAAATCGGAATGCCCTTACCATCACGCATGATACTGCGTTCATCGACAATTTGAGCACCAATGCCGGCAACTCTTGCCCATCCGAAGAAGGTGGTGTAGTATGTTGGGTCGGTAAGACCAATGTGGTGGAGAAGTGCGCCACTGGCGATGTCGACGTTGGCGTTTGGATTGCTGATTTTTGGGTTCTCGCTGAGAACACGAGGAGCAATTTCACGAAGCGCTGTGATGATCTTGAAGTTCTCGTCTTCAGGGCAGATTTCCTGACCTAAAGCGAATTGAACCGTGGCACGTGGGTCTTCGGTTCGCAACACAGCGTGGCCAAAGCCGAACACAGGTCGCTTGGCTGCAAGTTCTGCTCGGACGAACCGTTCCACTTCGGCCGGGTCGCTTGTTCCAACTCGGAGTACAAACTCCAAACACGATTGATTGGCTCGACCGTGCAACGGTCCTGAAAGAGCGTTCATGGCGCCAGCCATGGATGAGTACACTGTCGCATGACCTGAGGCAATCGCTTTGCCTGAGAAGGTCGAGAGGTTGCCGCCGCCGTGATCCATGTGCAAGACGAGGTAGGTGGAAATGACTTGGTTCATTTTTTCCTTGTCCACATCTTTGAGGTCGAGGGCGTTGACAAATCGGTCGACGAGGGAGGCTTGAGGGTCGTCCGCAGGGATTCCATCGGCACGTCCATCACGAATTCGGAAAATGAGGCCCATCAAGCGAGGCATGCGTGCGATGAGGTTCATGGCGTCTGCTCGCCAGTCGTTGGTTGTCTCGAGCATACCAAGGGTGTGTATGCCAACGCTGAGCCAATCCATGGGGTGGCCATCACGAGGCAGGGTCTTCAGCACGGATTCCACGTCGCCAGGTATGGTGGCTCGGGCGGCGAGTTCCGCTCGAATCTCTTTCGATTGTTCTGGAGTTGGAAGCTCTTTATTGAAGAGCAGGTAAATGATGTCCTCAGGAGCGAATGTTGCGAGTTCTGCAATGGGGTACCCGCAGTAGTGGACTCCTTCGGTCGGCGTGACAAATGATGTTCGGCAAGTGCCCACTGGGACGCCACGAAGACCGGTGTTTAGGTGGTCCGATGTGACCTCAAGCAAGACCTCTTTATCGCTCATACTTCGCTCACCGTGTCCATCCAGCAAGGCTCATCGTATAAAGCCGGTTGCATGGTGTCGCAGTGCACCACAAATCAGTGTTGCTGAGGATACTTAATCACGATTTGTGAGCGCTATTTTCGCCGATTCCAAGGGGGCCATGAACGGAAGCCCTTGGATGATTCACGATCGGCAAAGACATGGATTCGAATGGTCTCGCCTTCGACGGTAATTGCATCCTCCGCAGTGACGCCCGGACAGGTTGCTTTGACTTCATTCCATGCCCGGTCCGTTGCAAGATTTTCTGACCACCAAGGAAAAGCCGCACATTGTTGTGGACGAACTTGGTAAATTGAACATCTTTTTTCTCCATCGAGAAAGATGCACACATCATCGCTCTGTCGACTCTTCAGCACATACCGTCCATCAAGTGTTTGCCGGCAGTCCTGCTCCAGCCATTCTTCCACGGGCAACTCATGGTGAGCTGCTATGCGTTCAGCGTCGCTGATCGAGAGGTAAACAATTCCACCCGGTTCATCGCAACATCGGCCGCAATCTGGTTGACATGAAAATGGCACTCCAGCCATCCACCACGCTGCTTTCATTCTTCTTCACCCGATGGCGATGGTTCAATTGGCGTGAGTGTTGAAAGAGATATTGCTCGCATTGGCGTTGGTTCCTCATCGAGCAAATCCAACATGTCAATGGTCGATGCATCGACATCCCACTCGCCTTCTGGCACAAAACTGTCGAGTGCTTGCTCTGGTTTGACGTCAGGTTTTTTTCTTCTCCGCCCGACCTTTCGACGCTTCTTCTCGGCGTCTTCTTCAAACGGAGGGAGTGGTCCACGTTCAGGATCAATTTCAACGAGTTCTTCTTCCAAGCGTCGCAACTCATCAGCAATTCGAATTAACTCCTCAATGGATGCGTCGGGGGTCTGCTGGGCCAATGCCATCATTTTGTTTTCGAGGTTTTCAAGTCGCATGCCTCGTTCTGTGAACTCCGTTTCAAACGCTCCAATTTGCTGATCAATGGATTCATCTAAATCGGTAAGAATTTCCGCAGCCGTGCTGTAATCACGCTCTTCAATCCGTCCTGTTCGTGCAACCAAGTGTTCGTCACGCTCGTCGAGGGCAAGGACGGATGGCACCTTGAGATCGATGTCATGAAGGGCCGTTTTCATGTATGCTTCGTGACGTGAATGGGCGTTTTGTGCCATGGCAGCCGTATCGAATTCTGGCGGTACATATCCATCAGCACCAATAATTGGGAGTTCTGAGTGGAGTTCAATTCCCCCGATTTTTGTGTCGCTGTAAATCACATCTGTGGCTTCAGCAATGAGGCGAGTGGCGATGTCTGAAACATGTTCACGCTCGAGCGTTGGTTTTGGACGATGTGATTGTGTTTGTTCCCCTGACAGAACCGCTGCCACATCGTCTCCATCGAGCAACTCTTGGCCGGATTCGATCGCCAGAGCGACCAGGTCAAGGTTGGCTTTTGTCGCACGCCATGATGGCTGTGTGTGCAACACAATGCTCGCTAATTGTCCATCGTCCAACATGAGACCTCGTCTTAGGGCGAGGTGCCTTGCGAAGAGCACAAGACTGGTCGATGTTGGCGACTGAATATTGACCTTCGCCGCATTTTTCACCAAGTCCCAGAGCCTTGAAGCAGGCCAACGGTTCGCTTCAATCGTGCTTGAAAGGACCACATGAACGCCCATATTGAGCGCATAGTCAACCATCATTCCGACCATGCTTGCTGTATCGGGCCTGTCTGCGATGAGGTGCGCATCGTCAATGGCAAGGAGTCTCCCATGTGCCAAGGCCTCTTGCCAACCGAGCGGTAACAATTCGAGCGAGGTCAGATCCGCGGCGTTCAGCAAGTAGACTTCTCCTTCTTGCCTTCGCATGACGCCTTGAGCCATGGCATGAACCAAGTGCGAGCGACCGCTTTCATTCGGACCAACCAACAGCAGCGGGTTGAGCGCAAGGCCAGGTGAATCGACCACGGCCTCTGCCGCTTGTGTCGCCCGAAGGTTTTCTTCAGTGGTGAACCACTGTTTGAAACTCATTCTCGATTCAGGACTGAGGCGAGGCGGCCAAGGGGCGTCCAGAGGTGCGGCGGTGCTGTGGTGGAATGGAGAAGATTCCTCTGGCTGTGCGAGGTGGTCCGGCAGTGCGTGGAGGGCCCGTCCACGCTGGCGATCAAGGACACGTTCCCAAACGGGGCGTCCATCCTGTTCCAATCCAACGAAGAAATCCTCTGATTGTTCACCTGCCACATCTTCTTCGATCGATGCACCTGTGCGTTCTCGCAAGTTACGCAATCGACTGGATACAATGCTGGCCAATGATTCATCATTCGTGGATAGGTTCAGCGTTGGTTGATGTTTTCTGCTTTCTTTCCCAAGAACTGCATCGGCGACTAAATGGTACGTCGGCCGTTCGACCACACCGAAACGTTGCAGCAACGTTCCCTGTTTTGGTGCTGGCACAGAGCGCTTTCCGAGCAACTGATTCAAACGAGATTTCGGAGCGATGCCTTTGGCGTTCGAATTTTGTTCTTCCTTCGGCAGCTCGGGTGCAGCACCGCTTTCGACAAGGCGCTGTTTAGCCCTGGCAATTGCCAAGTCCAAATGCGCCCGTCTTGAACTCATTGAAGCCCCTCCTTTTCCCTGCGAAGTCGCTCGAAGTCTTCGAGTTCCCATACGCTCATTTGGTCTTCAATGGTTGGGGGGCTTTGGTCTTTGGACGCAATCTCCCTTGGGAGGTGTTTGGGCTGAGCTTCAGCATCAACCCCAGGTCTTGCGAGCAATGGTGAGAGGGCATCCGGGGCGTTGTGTGGGAGGCGATCGTTAACGGCGGCAATTGGTCGAGGTCCCGTTCCAACGGGGGGTAATTCGTGATGGTTTTTGGCGGATTGTTGCTTGGCAGCTTGGCCGAGTGGCCGCATGGATGGAGGTGAAGGTTTGAGCAGTTTCTCAACCGCTTTTTCTTGACGTTGTTGGATTGATTCTAATGAGGCGGAAATCGCAACGGGCTTCCGTCCCGAGGATAGTGCAGGGAACTGTGATGCGCGCTCTGGTGCCCCGGCCGCTGCTGCAACTCGGGTTACATGATTTGGTAACCTCGGTTGCGTCGATGATTGTTTTTTCCGCCGGCGAAGGCGTTGAGCAGGCCTCGGTCCTTTCTTTTCCACGACCTGTGGTGTCGCCGGAACGGGTGTGGTCGGCTGCTCTTTTGGCATTTGGGCCACATTCACTGGCAACGAGTCTTCCTCCACATCAGGGGCCAAAGGCCTGCTCGATGGGGCCA
>JAQXFM010000126.1 GCA_029250305.1 Candidatus Poseidoniaceae archaeon
GGCTTGTTGTTGTACAGTTCCCAGTTGAAAAGTCCCAACGAATAGGAAGGAGATCGCTGCCTTGATTCGAAGCCAGTTCGACAATGACATCGGTCATATCGGACCCACCATTCGGTTCATTCAGGTCGACATTCAGTTCGTAGGGCGTGTGTGGGTGAAGCCATGATTCGCGACCGGATTCAAAAGAAAAGGCACCTGGCTCGATGGTTGGCGCTCCGTCAACGGCAAGCTGGTACATGAACAAATGCTCACCGCTTTGATTGCTTCCTCCGTCTTCAAGAGGTTGGCCAGCATCATCTGCTCCGGTGATGTAGACAGCCACTTTTTGCCCCAAACTTCCCCCCGTGTCATCGAGCAAGAGGGTGTATTGTCCAATCAAACTCTCCAAGTCATTTGGAATGTACAACCCGAGGGATTGGAATTCGTCGCTATCGGGCCAGTGGTTGAGGTTCGTATCATCGATCCATTCTCGCCAGACCATGGCCTGAACGTTTGTTGGAAGCAACGGTTGGTCCGTGATTTGAATTTGCATTGTTTGTGTGCTGGAAGGCGTTCGGTGGTCATACAAGTCCATCGAGGTGCTCAACACTTTCGGATTGACGGAGTCAATGTGGAACGTGCGTTCATACACTGCGTCCTCTGTCAGACCGGAGCCATTCAGGGATGTGAGTTCGAGGCGCCATGAGAGTTCTCCGAAGGTGAATGGCACTGTATCCGTGTAGTTCCAATAATTCTCATCGAGGGTGGTTGTGTTGACGACCAATGTCTCGCCACGGTACAAACTTAGAATTGCATCACCATCTGCGAAAGCATCGATTGTATCGAGGCCTTCAAACCCGATTCGGACTGAAAGATGGACATCAATACCTGCCTTTAGGTAGTAATCAGATGAATCCAACACTCTTGAATGATCGGCGTCGGTAAACACCACTTCTTGGATTTCTAGGTCGTTTTCATAGCCTTGGAATCCGGGACCGCCCCATTCATGAACAGATGGCATTGAGATGACGCTGTTGGAAAGCACAAGGCGTGATGTGGCAGTCATTTGCTCAGCATCGTCCCAAGTGGGTTCAATTCTGAAGGTAATGCTGATGGTCGTTTCAAGTCCGTTTTCGATCACAACAAGCGGTGAATCGGGGTGAAGTTCGATGTGTTGGAACCCGCCAACACCAACAGGCGTTGAGCCTGTAATTGGGAGAAGCCATGTACCGGTTGAAGCGCCATCGGTGACATCCAATCGAGCCAATGTCGCTGATGAACCATAGAGATTGTAGGTTGTGTTCATGGTTTGCCATCGTTGACTCGGAGCAAGAATCGGGTCGTCAACCAGCATTTCCGTGCTGACCAACTGAACGGCAGAAGAAGTGTTCAGGCCTTCAACAGAAACGGTGAGTCCGCCTGGCGTTGTGGATGAGAAGGGCACCGTGATTTGATGCAACCCATTGGTCGAACCGAGCCCGTAGCGGATGGTGTTCAATGCTAAGACGAAGGCTGAATCTGATTCTGCATCGATTGAAGTCCCTGTCGAATATGGCACAGCAAGACCAGCGAGCGTCACATTGCCGGTTCCTGTCACTTCAAACGTCACTTCAGCGAATGAAGTCCCCAAGACACCAACAGTGGAAGTGAGGCTTCCAAGCGTTGTACTGAACAGATCCAGTTGCGAGGAGGTGAGCGCTATGTGGCTGGTGCCGTTGAGTTCCCAGTTTGCAATTTCATCATTCCCAACTCGAAGGAGTATACCATCGAGGTTACCGTTGTATGAGAGAGCGGAGAAGGCGAACGAAGTGAGGTCTGTGACAGGAACCCATGCCTTGCCCGTTGCGATTCCGGACAAACCGGGGTTGACTGGCATTTGGGTCGCACCGTTTTCAAATCGATCTTGAAGACCCCATGAGCCAACTCGAGCATCGCTTCCGCCCCATTCGAGGATTCCGTTACCGTCGAAATCAATGGATGGAGAGGTTGGTTGAAGACCGGCCATCAAGGCCACATGCAAGCTCGTAAGGGACCATTCCACTGCCATGCTCGTATTGTTGACGGTCGTGGTTGTGCCATCCGAAGAAGCACGAACTTGAATTCGTCCTGTAACGCTTTCTGCATCGACGAGGTCCACCGTGTATGGTGCTGAAATCTCAGTCCAAGGCTCATCCTCAGCGTACCGAATCGAGAGGGTTACGTTTTCCATTTCTGCCTCAATCATCGCACTTGCCACAGCACCTGAGGTGGAAATCCAAGGCGAGGTTGCCGTGTCATTCACACTCCCGTTGAGGCTCGGAGGTGTGTTAGGGTATTCTGGGGCGAATGGAGCATGGTATGCATTTCCGCCAAGCGCCCAATCCAGAGCATCCACTTCCTGTTGGAATTGAACCGAATAACTCCCGTCACCGCTCAGTGAATAGATGCTTGCCATTCGCCCATCGGGTGCCGGCTCGAGGTAGAGGTTGATTTTGATCGAGTCGTGGACGGTCCAATCCAAACCATTGGTAGGAATCCAACCGGCGCCGGTGCCCTGAAGCCCTTCGATTGGTTCACCAGTGGCGCCATCAAGGACACTCCAGTTCAAATTTCCACCATCAGGAATTGTTGCGTCGAGGTACATTGGTGCCCAAGGACCTGCGTTGACCTTCTGGAAGTCATTCACGCCAGACCCAATGGTTGGACTGGTCCAATCTGCAGAGGGTGGAAGAGCGAGGTGTACATCGTCGACAAACCAATAATCGCAGCAAGTACCAGAGCCACGAAGTTGTTCAAAACGGACTTGGGTGGTCGCATGGAGGGCGGCGGCAGGCAGTGTTCCAAAGTAGGTCTGTGGAGCGCCACCTGCGGTGGAACCAGACCATGTGTGTACATCGACCCAGTTTCCGGAGGAGGTCTTGTATTTGAGTTTCAAATCCTCACCGCTGTCTGCTTCTTCCCCACAGCTCGAAGAGCCTTGACGGACCCAAACATGGATTGGGATTGAGTTGAGTCCCGCAAGGTTCACCGCTGGCGACGTTGCATGTTCAGGGGTCGAACTGGCTTGGGTCTTGATCGAATTTCCAGTGCTCCCATTTTTGCCACAGTTTGGAGTATAGAGTCCGATGTAGGTCGATGTGGAGACGGTCCATCCTTGCAAACCGGTGTTGAAATCCCAAAGGGTTCCACCTCCGTCTCCAGTAAGCACGCCATCATCACCAAACGTGCCGTTGTGAACTGCTGAGGATGCAGACCAAACGCTGTCATCTTCCCAAACGAAACCAGTTTGTGTTGGTTGAACTGACGGTTCCATGGCCAGATGCACATTGGTGATTGGAGAATTGCTTGGCACATCAAGCGTGAACGAGGTCGCAATTGCATTGTTTCCCGGAAGGAGGAATGTTCCGCTTTCTCCTTCAATCGCAGCGTGTGCATTTTGTTCGAAGAGCACAGGTGTGTAAGGCGCTTCCATCCCATCTGTCATCATGGTCTGAAGAGGACCACCGAGGACCATCAAGACGCAGAGAAACAACGCCGTGTTCAGACCGGACTTAGCCGCCATGCTTCGTGCTGTTCGTCTAAGAACTTGAAACATACCCTCCGGAAATCACCTTCTTCGGCAAAAGTGTGAGAACTTGCAATTGAATTGTATCATTGAAATGTTCGTTTTTTTGTTGAATCCCAAGGGTGAGGTTCAAGACAATACCGAAGTTGGGCGAAGCATGGCTCAGCCCAATGCTGCAGGTGAACTGAATGCGGTTGCTCTTGAGACGGCTCTGCTCGAGGCATGGAAACAGGAAAATGCATTCCAAGCCTCAATTGACTCCCGCTCAAACGGCGCACCTTTCATTTTCCTCGAAGGGCCACCAACTGCGAACGGGAAACCAGGCATTCACCACGTCGTTGCTCGAGCCTACAAGGACCTCGTTTGTCGATGGAAGACCATGGAAGGGTTCCAAGTCAACCGAAAGGGAGGCTGGGATACGCACGGGTTGCCAGTGGAAATCGAAGTTCAAAAGCGAATGGATTTGATGTCCAACGAAGCCATTGAAGCCTACGGGATGGATAATTTCAACCAAGCATGCCGTGAATCGGTGTGGACCTATGAATCGGCATGGCGTGAAATGACCGAACGAATGGCGTATTGGGTTGATCTTGACAACCCGTATGTTACGCTCGAAAACAACTATGTTGAATCATGCTGGTGGGCACTCAAACAAATGTTCGACAAAGGTCTGTTGTACAGAGGTCACAAAGTCCTCCCGTATTGCCCACAAACCGGCACATCATACTCAAGCCACGAAGTCGCTCTTGGCTACAAAGAAGTCGAAGAACCATCTGTGTATGTCAAATTCAAACTCACGGACGAAGACGCAAGCATACTCGCACGGACCACAACGCCGTGGACCCTACCCGGAAACGTAGGATTAGCTGTCGGGCCGGATGTCACATATGTTCGTGCGCGTGTGACCGAGGTTGCGGAAAATTGGACTGGACCTGGCGGTGCTCAAGTCGATGAAGTTGTCATTTTGGCAAAAGATCTCATGAAAGATGTGCTCCGACACAACGTCGAAGTCCTCGAAGAATTCCCAGGTTCCTCACTCGTTGGGCGTTCCTACGAGCCGCTCTTCCCAGACGCCGTCCCAAGGAATGGCTCAGCAACTGCTTGGACTGTTCTTGAAGCGGACTGGGTGACAACCACCGACGGTACTGGCGTGGTTCACACTGCCGTGATGTACGGTGAAGACGACTACAACCTCGGTATGGCCGCTGGATTGCCAGCATACCACACCGTGGGAATGGATGGGGCCTTCATCGAAGGAACGCACCCTGAACTCGATGGGCGCTATGTCAAAGATTGCGATCAAACCGTCATCGAACTGCTCTCTGCAGCGGGTGGAAGCAATGGCAAAGGACCGGAAAGTGGCTTACTCTACCGTGAAAAAGCCTACCTGCACGACTATCCACACTGCTGGCGGACTGGCCATCCTCTCCTCTACTATGCCATGGACTCCTGGTTCGTTCGCATGACAGCGGTCAAAGAACGCCGACTTGAATTCAACGATGGCGTTGAATGGGCTCCTGATTGGGTTGGCGAAGGGCGATTCGGTGAATGGTTACGCAACGTCAAGGATTGGGCAATTTCCAGAGAACGCTATTGGGG
>JAQXFM010000154.1 GCA_029250305.1 Candidatus Poseidoniaceae archaeon
GTTCGGGCAGGCTTGGTGTCGATTCAGCAATGCGCCCATACGAACGCCCCATCTCTTGTGTTTGATGGGTCGGGTATGGGTGAGCAGGGTGATGAACTTGGTTTGTAGCGTGGGGCAAATCGTTTCGATGGAGATGTGGATTCCTTTGATTCCTTGCGTTTTCTATGCCCCTGTGGATGACGCCGTGTTCATGATGCAACGATTCAGGCTCACCAAACATCCACCCTTCGGTTTCAGGCTCACCCAAGTCCAATTCAACCGGTTCGGTTGAACCAAGAAATTGAAGCGGCTCGACCGTTGCAGGTATCTGATCATGGTCGCCATGTTCAACGAGGAGGGTGGTCAGGGCCATTGACGGTTCAAGGCGAACCGGTTCTGCGGGAATTATCTGGGATGCCTGTGATCGAGGGAAGTCGACGTCGCGCTGCAATTCATCCAGCCCGAGGCGTGCTTGTTCCATTGATTGGCCCCTTGCAAGCCTTCGGTGCAGTTCAGCCAGTCGCATCAGACGTGCATCGTTGCCGTGGAGTGTGTACCATTCCGATTGCGTTTCTATGGTTAAGGTTGGTCGCCTTAATCCGAAGTGTGCGCCCATGAGGAACAATCCAAATCCAAAAGTCAGCAATTGAGGCATCGTTCCAAACACCATGCCTCGTGAGGCAACCCACAGAAGGAGGGCGCCGAGGAAAGCGTAGCCAAACGGCAAAAAGGGTTTGTTAGCGTGATCCATTTTCATGATGAAATCATTATCAATTTCGACGCAGTGGCCCTTTCTTTGTTCGATTGAAAGCTTGCGCTCAGTGACTGTGACGACAACCCTTCCGGGTGTTCCACTCTGGTGCAGTCGTTCGAAGACTTCGAAGTCTTCTGCACCTCGTGGACTCTCTCGGTGTCCAGTAATGCGCATCCCATCGCGCAAAGGGCGTCGTGCGGGTTATCAATCCACCGACCATTGAAGGGATTTTTCCCCTCAAAAGGGGACCCCTTTTTTTCCGCCGAAAGCCGCAAACGAACCTCGGGCAATCACGACGGATTCGGCCGGGGAATCGTTTATGTGTCGCTGCACAGAGTTAACGCCATGATTGAGCTGCTCACAGAACCCGCTCTTGTCGAGAATGTCCTTGAAGCGGTTGGGGAAAAAACCGAAGCATGGACCGATCGCTGGTGGTGGAAACCGCTTCGCTACCTCATTCTTGTAGGGCCATTCATCGCCGTTGGCGTGTACTATTACTGGTTCCTGTGAACCATCATTCGATCCGCTCAAGTCGGGCGCTGCCCATGATTCTTGGTTTTGAATCCAATTGTGCAATGAGGGTTGGTTCCGGATGTTCTCTTCGAATGAAGAGGGGGTTTTCCCATGCTACAACGGCGGTATCACCGTCTGCTGAGTTCACGCGGCCAACAACAAACTGAAGGTCGACGCTTGCATGGACCACGTCGCCTTCTGCGAGGGTTCTCTTTTGAAACGGAGAGCGTTGAAGATGAATCGTCGATCGTTGGTGAGCCACAACCGCAAGCGGTACGCTGGTGTTGGTTTTCTTGTCCTCAATCGCTGGGCGAACAAGCAGTGTTCCACTGCCGAGGTGGTCTTCTTTTGCGTTGCGAAGGGCAAGCCCGACTCGGTCGCCTGCTCGTGCTGCGGGAACATCATCATCCATCACCTGCAGTGATTTTGCGTTTCCAGTTCCATTCGCCGGTAGAAGCACCAACTCATCGTGCACATTCACTGTACCAGATTGGACATAGCCGATGGCCACGAGTCCGATACCTTTGACGTTGAAATGTTGGTCCACTGGGATCACGAGAGGCGCCTCAGCGTTTGCTTTCAACTCGTCTGCAATCGAATCCATGAATCTGTACAAGATGGTGCGCAACTCGATACCGTCGCCTTTGGCAAAGGTCCAATCGCCGAGGCCAGCTTGCTTGAACAGCATCTTCGCTTGGTCCTCATCGACCCATTCGCCGTCTGGTGCGTTGATGATCGCCATGCCTTTTGTGAGGTTTGAACTTGCAAAAGCGACCAATGCCTCTCCCAATGTGGCATCGATTCGTTCGATTTCGATGATGCCGACACGTGCAGCGGAAAGGGCGTTGAGGAAGGGGCGCAGTCGCTCAGGGTACTTTGCAGGTCGAATGATGGAGAGAATACGGGGTCCATCAGCATCAGATTCCTTGTGCACATAGGTGTGAACATCTCGCTGATCTGTCGGCTTCGCAATCTCACGTGCTAAGTCGTCGCTTCCGACCATGGCTATGTTGAGCACTGGCATAACTCGTCCACCGGAGTGGTCCACATGAATGTAGGGGTGCTTCACTCGGCTTTGTCGCTGCGCATCTGCTCGCGTATGCGCAATGCATGTGCCCAATCTTCCTTTTCATCGTCACTTTCAGCAACCAATTGCGGGATTGGAATCGGGCGCATCATGGAGTCGATGGCCACAAAGAAGAAGTAACCTTCACAAATCTTCTTTTTCTTCCAAGTGGCTTTGTCCACTGCCATTGCAGTAACTTTGGTGCAGGCTGTGTGGGTGCTTGTAAACACCACTTTTCCAGTCACTTCCAGCAGGTCACCTTGACGCGCTGGGGCGATGAATTTCAGTGTGTCAATCGAGATGGTGACAAATTCCCGATGAGCAAACTTCGAGCATGCGATGCCGCCCGCTTTGTCCATGATTGAAAGCAACCGGCCACCAAACAAGGTGTCGTGGTCGTTTGTGTCGCCAGGGAAAACGTGTTCGATGAGCGTCACGGGTTCCTTTGAGTAATGTTCCATGTGTTTCGCAACGCCTTCCCCCTCATGAACTCTGGGAAGGTCAACCCGTCCATAGGGTGGTTTCATCATCTCACCACCCGACCCACCGGCATGGTGGAGGGCAAAGTGTGCATTGCGTTGGTCTCTGGCGGGCTTGATTCGCCTGTGGCGATTGCGAGGGCCCTCAAGCAAGGATGGAACATACACCCGGTCCATTGCAGCCAAGAACCTGTGGTGGGGCCAGAAGCGGAACAGAAGACAATCGCAGCACTGCAGCACTTTCTGACGGCTGATGGACCAATTGGTGATGCGGCAAGAGCACAGATCCACCCATCGCTTACAGTGGTGCCCGTTGCCGAGCATCTCGCTCTTTTTACAGAGAAATGGGCCCATACGGAATACTTCATTCACATGAAACGAATGTATCATCATCTCGCAGATTTCAAAGCGGCAGATGTTGGTGCAACTCACCTTCTCACGGGGGAAAATCTCGGGCAGGTGTCGTCTCAAACCCTCGGAAACCTCGGCAGCATCGAACAAGCCTCCTCTCTGAAACCTCTACGTCCATTGCTTGGATTTGATAAAAACACAATCATACGAATGTCGAGGGTTTTGGGTGTGTTTGAATTGAGCCTTGGTCCCGAAGTATGCGACGCACTCGGCCCGACAACGCCTGTCACAATCGCAAATCAAGAATGGTTGGAAAAAAGCGAACAGCGAGCCGGAGGTTTGCACGAGATTTGCCAAGCAGCTTGGAACAACAGAAGGGAAGTTTCTCTCTGAATGATTGTGGTGCACACCGACCTGTTTCAAGCCTTCATTTGGAGGCGAGAGTCCGATGCGGTTTTAGGTGAATGAAACCTCGCGTGAAGAGCAGGTGAGTCCATGACACACGAGAACCGAAACTTGAGAGCCCCATTGTTCCTTGTCGCATTGATGGTATTAGCGCCCTTCGCAGGTGCGGCCAATGTGACAACATTCGCCAACCAAGACAGCGAAGCAGACATCGAAATGCGAGACGGTACAGCCTTTTTGAACCGTGACGACGGTAGCATCGACCTTCCATCTGGCGACACGGTCACAAGCGCAAGCATGGACCTCTCAGTCAACATGATTGAACACGCTGCTCACCAGCGAATTGACACCGATACGATGTCACGAGTTTGGAACCCAAATTACAACAACCAACTGACAAAATTCTCCAATGAATCTCATTTCACCTACGAAGACGGTGCCACTGCAACACCTGTTTCGCTCACGGCTGAAGGACTCTTGACTGATTTCGAGGAAACCCAAGCCGATTTTGCAGATCAACGTGACTTTTATCAGAACTCGTTCGGCTTCGATCACGGAGAAATTGGCGGAACAAGCGGACCGGCTCCTCCGGGCGTCCCTGATTGCTACTCGGGATCCTACTGCTGGGGAACAGGTCTGAACGACAACGATTACACCAATGAATTTTACAACCAAGGCAACAACAACGGCAAAAGCTACGCCCTCAGGTCGCCCTCAATGTACATCGATCTTGCTCTGAAAGACACGACTGCGTACTTCGATTCCTACCACGACCTCGATCGCATCACGCCTTCCGGAACAAACCCAGCGATCAAGTACACCGACTGTGCGTATGTTCAAATTCGAACCTCGAGCAGTGGCGTTTTCCCTCCCGACCCAACAGGTTTCCAATACATTGACATCGACATTGGCAACTCCTCTGGTGTTGGTTATTCAAACGGATACTACCGAGTGAGCACAGGATCGAACAATGCAGGCGAGATTTACAGCCAATGCAACGGCGACGGCATTAATGGCAACGATTATGCCTTGGGCGGCACATCTGTGAGCACTGGAAACCCAACCGGTTGGGGAAACATTGCGATTGATTTGATTCAATACGTCGGCCAATACATTCAACTTCAATTTGTTTTGGAAGACAATGACATCAGCGGATCGGACGGTGGAGCAGCAGGTTGGTACATCGATAACTTCCGACTTGGTGACGTCTTGCCTCAAACTGCAACCATGGATATCAACGGTTTCCTGCCCTCTGTTCAGAGCGGCGAAAACCAACCAAATGGCTATGGAATTTTGACCATCGAATCCGAAACCACATCCTCTGCCACCCTCTCCCTCGAAGTCATGGATTCTGCAACCGGGCAAACCGTTGTGGACAACCACGGTAACCCGATGGTCGGGCTCCAAGGAAAGATCATCGAACTGTGGGAAATCAACTCAACTGAGTATCCATCGGTGAACTTCAGGCTCTCCTTTGATTCTGGTTCCTCAAGGCTCTCCAGCCCTGTTTTCCACGGGTTTAGTATCGGTACAAGGGTCGGCACAGGGTTCAATCAAACCGATGATATGACCACAGGCGTCATCAACGGAGTTTGGGAGGCAGAAGGGGGTATGCCAATGGTGTATTCTCCGACCCTCAATGATGTGTCATACACGCCTGAGCTCGAGCGCAGCAGTTTCTCCAAACCGATCACTCGAATCACAGCGCATGTTCAAGATGATTGTACAGAAGTTCCAACCATCGACCTGCAAGGGTATGGTGGCGATGGGCTGATCGGTATGATTCCAGACACTGAATACACGCTTGATTCCCCAATTTTCGGGTTTGAAACATTGATGTCTTATCAGAACAACTGCAACGTCGGAGGAATTTGGTTCGACCTTCACTTCGGCCACCACGCTGATAACTTCCAAGTCGACATCGCCAATGATTCAAACATTGACTGGGGCTTCGACGAACCTGCGTTTGGCTCCTTTGGCCGCCAAACCAACTTCTTGCTCAACAAGGTGAACGGAATCAACTACGGCACAGATGCTGCCAACATCAGCACCGACCTCACGGGTGTTGCTGAAGGTGGAAATTTCATGCTTCCAAAGGGAGCAGTCGTCCGTTCAACCGACTTTGTCCTTGATGAAGTCACCATTCGGTCCAGCACCGATCCAACTGAAGGGTTCAATTTCTCAGTGCTTTCAGGCACACAGGAAGTGAGCCTTGGTGCGATCGGCAACGTTTCACGTGTGCTTCCAGAATACCTCGAAGCAACGGACCTCACCGCTGCGCTCAACTCCTTGTTGACCAACCCCCTCGTTCCTGTGAGCCACATCGATGCATACGGCAATGAATGGATGACGTTCCGATTCAAGGCTGAATCACCAAGTTCCGAGACTGGAGCAACGATGGTGATTCGAGACATCGATGTCGTCTACAACTTGACGACAACCCTCGATAATTCCGATGGCCTCGACCTTGAACTCAACAAGGGCGTTGCTCTGTGGGATGGTGGCTCGATGGCGAACGTCGAAATTGCAGTCACTTCCACAAGCGGTGGCGGTCTGACCCTTTCGAACCTCGCAATTGTTACTGCGAGCGGCTATGATAACACACTCAGCGTGACAGGCAACCCTGTTGGATTCTATCCAAACGGTGAGTTGTACGAAATCGTCACAACCCACACAGTCGCAGCCTCAACCACCTCAAATTTGGTTGAGAGCTTCTTGACATTGGAGTCGAGCACAGGCACTGTCATTCTCTCTTACTCCGATGCAATTGGCTTCGCTGAGGCTTCTGATGTCAACGACTTGATCACCCTCGAATCCACTTCGACGCAAAGCGATATCACGGATGGGAAGCAAATCACATGGCGCTTTATTGTCAATTCCAATTGGGAAGACACCGATGAAGTTCGAATTTACGCTGGTTTGCTTGCTGGAAACGGTGTCAATGGCCTTCCATCCGCAGTGCTGATGGCGCCCGTTGGTGGCAACGCTGTTGAGAACGATGCAGTCATCACGGCCTTTGAGGTTCGTAACGACATTGGACTGTCCCAAGACTTGGACAATGGTAAATCCAATCAAATCGTGAACATTGCTGGTAGCATTCGCCTCGAGAATCTTGACATTTCCCCTGACCCAAGTCGATACTACATGGTTTTGGAACAGAAGACAATCAACACCTCGGACGAGAATTTCTCGGTTGAGTGGATCAGCATCGAAAACCAATCTGGTGTCATCGGTGGCGATTTCGACCTCAACATCGATCTCGGCTTTGCAGCCGGTGAGGAAACCTACCGGTTCCGCATCGACGGCTACGAAGGCGGCGACACATTGTGCCCGGCCTCCATCTATCGACCTGACAGCGAGTGTGCAATCCCGTTCAACCTCTCGATTGACACCCTCGACCCGAGTCTGATTGAAGTGAAAATTCTCAATGGACAAGTGGACCCATCCTTGGAAAGCAACTGGCGAACCATGGTTGACGACACGTGGGTTGTTCCATCCGCAAACCAACAAATCCGCCTCAATGCCTATGACCTGCCAAACCCACCGGCAAGCCTTGACATCAAAATCTGGGTCGAAAACGACCACGATGCGAACAGCGACGGTTTGGCTGATGCCAGTGAATACATCACGGTCACAGTGAACAACGACGGCCAAGCACCGTTTGCTAATTACACAGGTTCCTTCAGCGACATGGCCAACATCGGCGCAGACCCAGTTGGCAAGGTGTCCATTTGGATTGAAGGATATGATCTGGCAGGCAACCCAATCGACGGTGGTGCACCAGGCTTCGAAAACGATCATTTCACCTACGTTTCGATGAGTTCCAAGTCACCGGTCATTCGAAACTTCTTCATCGATGACTCGAGGGATGGCCGCTTCTTGAACTCCAATCAACCTCAGTACGACGGAAAGTGGAATCAAACCATGTATGCTGGAAACCAGTATTCCTTGGTTGTCGAAGCAAACGACGACAATGGATGGCGAGATGTCTCGTACTTCCATGTCGACCTCGCTGATGATCGAGACGACATGAACGTCTACTACTACCCACGAAACGGAACGGCTTGGACCGATTCACCATGGATCACCATTCTCGAAGAAAGCGACATCTCGGACGGCCCACAAATGCTCCGCATGGATGGCGGCGCGCTCATCGATCCGTTCGAAGCAGACTTCATCCTCGATCTTCCAATCCGAATTGATTGGGGGGTTCTTGGCGCAACCACTGCTCTAAACAACCCAGTGCTCTACATGCAAGACCTTGACAACCCAAGATACCGCATGCTTCCAGCACCCGGGCGACACATCCAAGATTGGTATTACAGCGATGGAATTCAACTCGATTTCCGAACTGATGAAGTCAACAATCTCATGGTCACACCTGTGTTTGAGGATCTCTCCGAGCCTCAAACCGAGGATGTTCGCAAGGGCTTCGTGTACCCTGGTGACACCATTTCGTTCCAAGGGCAGTACGCTTACTTGGACGGAATCAACAACAACGTGTTCATCACACCTGAAATTCCGTTGACCCTCGAAATCACCCGCTCAAATGCGCTCGCTGACGGCGCAAAGGGCTACGTTCCGTTCCCAGGTGAAGTGACCTACCACACCTTCACAGGCGGTGTCTTCGATATCAACCTCACAGCAGCACCTGTTGCAAACGATTACCAATACTCGTTCCGCTTGTGCCCATTCGACGACCCGACAACCGCTCTTGATGATGCCACTTCGTGTGGTGCTGAGGAAACTGGCCTTCCCGATGGCGCAGTGGACAGCACACCAGCTGTGTGCGCTGGTTCGAGTTCCTATGGCTGCTCAACCTTCAACATCCGAGTGGACGGTAACCCGCCAGAAGTCAACACTGATTCGTGGACTGCCAAGCGCGGTGCAACCGGTGAAGTCATCTCTGGTGACATGCCAACATCCACCTATCACTGCGTAGATGTCGAAGTCGTCCTCAAGGAACGAGAAGCATTGTTCCAGGGTGACGTGAGCGTCGCTTGGGCATTCTACTCTGACTCAAGCAACAACATCGTTTGGCCACTTTACCGAACTTCGTTTGGTGACGAAGCAATGACCGCTGAACTCACCCTAGCACCGTTGGGTGGCTCCTACGCCGCATCTGCGACATGCATCGACCTGTGGCCACTCGAAGAGGGGCAACTCGAACCTGCTGAAGATCAAATCAGCAACGTTGAACTCGTGATGTGGATTGAGGCTAAGGACTCAGCTGGTGCTGCCGTCATCTTTGGCGGTGGACCAACCGAGGAGGGAGGCGTTGCTGCAATCTTCTCAAGTTCAGAGGAACACAAGTCGACCTACCGGTTCATCCACGAAGAGCCAAGCTTTGCAGTTGAAAACACCATCTTGACGCCATCATCCCCAGAAGTTGGCGATAAGATGAAACTTCAAATTGAAGTTCGAAACGACGGTACCATGGCAGGCGGAACAACCCTTTCGGTTCGTTCGGTCACAGCAGGTGGCATACCTGTGCTCGAAGGCACGGTTGAAACCGGTGACATCGATATTCTCGACAAGAAGTGGGTGACCATCGATTTGATTGAATTCTCACAAGCCACCACTGGAATGTACTACCTCATCTCTGATGAAACGACCAATGAACTTCTCTACAACGGCTCTGCTGAAGGCGAGCAGTTCAATGTGAAGGTCCAGAGTGAGTCAAGCGATGGAACAACGGTTCTGCTCATCCTCGTCGCCCTCGTGACGGTTGTTGTGATCCTCGGTATCGTTGTCCTCGTGCTCGTTCGCCGAGACAGCGACGATGGAATGTTTGAGGACGGCTATGATGAGGACGATGCGCCAGCAAAGGCATACGTCGAACTCCCTGGTCAATCAACGTCAGCACCGGCTGCTAATGTGACCCCTGAGATGGCCGCTGCTATGCAGAAATTCCCACAATGGAATCAAGAAGAAATCCAAGGTTACTTTGACCAAGGGTGGAGCATTGAGGCATTGGAAGATTGGGTCAACAATCAGTGAGCGTGGCTCCTTTGCCAGAGCGACTGGATTGGGAAGACCATGTGTGGTCAGACCCTGACGGCGGACAAATTCTCCTTCATGGAGTGCTGCCAACAGTGGTCTACCCCCGCACCATGCGCCCCCGCACCAATTGGCACGGCGTTGCTTTCTTGGAATCGCCTGATGTTGTTGACTTGTGGGTCCAAGAGGAGAAAGACGAGGCAGAATCGCCCGGCGTGAATTTAACCCACGGGCTCATTTCAGGCGGTGCGATGGGAATCTATCTTGACGAAGTTAGCCTCCTTGAAGACGTACCATCTGGACGATTTCCAGACCCGGAGCCACGTCGGTTGCATCGCAACGCAGAACGCCATGAGCGTCCAGTGTACTTTGCTGAACCAACAGCGGATGATGACCAGTGGAGCGAACACTTGACCAACGAAGCGAAAGCAGCCTCCCATTGGAAGAAACTCCTCGGCATGATATCCTTAGGAGGAAAATGGCGAAAGCGAGTCAAGAAGAACATCTTCCTCGCACAAAAACCACCCAAAGGGGTTTCTCCAAACTTCGCATCTGCCGCCGTGCTCGCTACGACATGGTGGGACCTCAATGAATGGATTGTTGGAGAGAAGGTCGTCGAGGCACGTGACCTTCGATATGCAGAGCGCCTTCGTGGGGCCTTGGCAGACCTGAGGGTTCCATTCGGTGAGGAAGCAGTCTTGCTTTTACCAGTCTTTTTGCCCCATCGAAATGCCGTTCTGGAGGCTCTTGAATCCCTTCCTCAACCAGAGGAGATTACTTCAAACCCCACCGACACGGCTGGGACAGAGGAGGAGTGACCATGGTGGCAAACGCAATTGATGTTCGAATCGAAAATCAACTGGTGCGCTTTGTTCCTCCACAGCCCGTGGACCAAGATTCAGTTGTGGCCCAACTCGGTGGTCAGAAAACCGGTGGCGTGGTCATCAAAGTGCTCGACCGACCACGCGCTACAATTGTCATCGATCAGAAGGGCAGGATTGTCGTGCATGGCACTCACCGTGTCGAAGCAGCTCGTGCTGCTGCAAAAGAAATGATGCTCCGCCTTGGACTCAATGATTCTGGACTTGAAACTGAACTCGGACCAGTTGTGGCTTCATTTGAGTTTGGTCAATCGTTGCTTGTCGAGAGCGTTGTCGGCGACTTCGGCGCAGGCACTGCTCACTATGATGAGCGACTTGGTTGCGCAACCGTTGAGGACACTCGTCACAACCTCACACTCCACATGTGGCCAAACGGCCGTTGCATCGCAACCGATGCACGCCACCGTAACATGGTCGCCATGGCTGCCGTGTTCTGGAAAGGGCGATTCTCAGACAAGAAACTCTTGGTTGATCGCATTTGAGCCGCCAGTTTGGCCCATGCGTTGAAAACCATCACCGTACTCAGCAGAACGAGGGTTCACGATGGGTACGGTTGAGCAGTGGGATGGTCCAATCGTGGACAATCATTTCCATTTGAACCGGAAAGGACTGTTTCTCCATGCCGCTGGCGAATTCAAGCGTGCAGGTGGAACTGATCTGGTGCTCGTTCATTGCCCAGATTTCCAATCGCCACCAACAACTCGATCCGGTCATTTCGACACATACAACGACACTGTGGCGATGGCTGCGGAGGTTCGTGAGGCTCACGGCCTCGGTGTACGTGTGGTCTTGGGGCCTCACCCTGCAGCGTTCGCTCATCAATTCGAAGCGTGGTTGGATGAAGACGGTGAAGCAGGTGCAGAACGTGCGATGGCCAATTACCGTGACAGCATCGATGCTGCGATGGAACTGATAAATGAAGGAAAAGCCCACGCTGTCGGCGAAGTCGGTCGGCCTCATTGGCCGGTCAGTGATCGGATTTGGGACCTGTCGAATGTCTTGTTAGAAGAGACGATGAGCATGGCGAGAAAAGAAGGTGTCACCCTCCAACTCCATGTCGAAGGTGAACTCGAGTCAACCTACGCCAGTTTGGCAGCCATGGCCGACCGAGTCGGATTGGATAAACGACGGTTAGTTCGCCATTATGCCCCCCCGACTCTCACGGCAAGCATCACTCAAGGCCTCACACCAAGTGTCCTCATCGGAAAGGGGGCCATCGAAGAAGTGATGGCGACCGCCGCAACCTCCAGCCACGGCTTCCTCCTTGAAACAGATTACATGGACGACGTTCGACGACCAGGTGCCGTTCTTGGGCCAAAAACGGTTCCAAAACGGACTCAGCAACTTCTCAATGCAGGAATCGATGAATCTTTTTTGTGGAAAGCACATCAAGAATTGCCAGATTTTTTGTACGGTCCAACCGAAAATTAAGCGTTGGAAAGAGTCCACAAATTGGGATACGATTGGCCATCACATTGATGAGATAGCGTCCCTACCGCAACAACATGGGAAGCTTTGGCAAGACCTTCACCGCTGCGCTCATCGTGGCCTTGTTTGTGCTTCCAGCGTTCACAACCTCGGTCTCTGCGCAAGATTCTCCTCTCCCCGCAGTGCAACTTGATTGCGGTGCAGATCCTGTCATGGAGGTTCATCCGAACTCTTACCAAGACGCCATTCTCGAATGCACGGTGACAAACCCAACATCGGCAAGTGAAGTCATCGAAGTCAACAAGATTGAATGGGACGGCGTCAATGTTGAAATGACCCTGAGCGAAGATGAATTCACCCTCGCTGCTGGTGATGAAGAAACCTTCAATGTCATCTTTACAGGCCAAACCAGGCTTCCTGCCTCCCTTACTCATGAATTCGAACTCGAGGCCAAAGTTGTCTCATGGAACAACCTTCCCTACGGGCAGCTTCCTGATGGTCCATGGGTCGTGAACCAATCCTACCTTGGTGACTTCTCAATTGCATCCTACGGTATGATTGAACTTCTGATGTCAGACAAGACCACCCGTGAATTCACCACTGCTGAAGAGGTCGATTTCACTTTCCAATTCACAAACAAGGGCAACGATGATGACAAGATTCGAGTCTCCATTGCGAATGAAGCAGACCTCGCAGCAGCAGGGTTCTCCTTCCCGGAGGGATCCTTCATTGCTGAAGATGTCCCATACCAGGGCACCTCAAGCCTTCGCACGCTCAAACTCTTCAGTCCTGCAGATATCACCGAAGACATCAGACTCCCTGTGATTTTCAAAGCAGAAAGCACCGTTGATCCAGGTGCTCCGGCAAGCGAAATCACGGTCCAACTTAACATGGTCGCTCCCGGCCAGTCCAACTCCTTTAGCGGAAACTTAGAGGAAATCGACAAAGACCAACTCCTTCAATACGGTGCCATCGGCGGCGGTCTCATTCTTGTTCTGTTGCTGGTTGTTGTCCTAGCGAAAGCCACCAAGCGTTCAGCAAACAAAGGACCTGTGGGCAAGGTGGTGTCCACCCAGTCCCCTGCCATCGACCTTCCAGAAGAGAGCGACAGCGAGGATGAACTTGGTGATGATTTGGATGATTTCTTTTCAGACCTTGGTGGCGACGCGCCACCTGATGAATTTGACGATATGTTCTCAGATTTGTAACCCTGAACGGCGAATGAAACAGGGTCGCAGATTAGCGGTTCTACCCTTGAACACATAGGGAACCATCATAGGTTAGGTGTGCCGGCCAACACCTACCCATTG
>JAQXFM010000155.1 GCA_029250305.1 Candidatus Poseidoniaceae archaeon
ATATAGTATTTTACCCGATCAAAGGCAACACTGCGCCATATAGGGACCGCAGTACCCCATTCCGACGGCCGATTTTGGCCTGTCAGTCCGCAGTACAGCGATTCGATTCGAGTGCAAAATCAAGCAGAGGTTTGTCGTGCAATCAGAGTTCAGCACCGGCGAGGGTTTTCGTATCAATAATACCGGGAACTTGGCGAATGGCTTCGACAACTGATTTCGCGATGGTGGCCAAACTTTCTGCCTCGAGCTTGACAATCAAATCATGATCTCCAAACAGGAGCGTAGCATCTGCCACATGCGCCATATCCTTGACTGCAAGGTAGACTTCGTGTTCCTTTCCCGGTGCAACATTGATGAGAACATATCCAACTGCCATAGTGCTCACCCTTACCAAGGCGACAAAGGACTTCAATCCTTCTCTACTACGGAAGCATCGTGTTCAAAGAATTGAAGTTGTTCTGCAGTGAAATCAGACCATTGGGCATCAGACCATCCATCAGGCATTGGGCCGTTCAACCACTCATGGTAAGCCTCTGTCGACCAGCCCCCTGGAATTCCCGAACCTTCATGAAGAATAATCGATGAGGCCTGAAGAGGTTCCTCAAAAGACTCAGACGCTTCGACATCCCATTGAAGTGGACCATCGCCCTTTGGCTTTCTGCGAAGCATGAAGCCAGTCACAACCGCACACACCAGCACCAATGCCACCAATCCGAGAACGAGGGGCCACATGGCCTCGTTTGGCGAGACATCCCCTGAGGCGTTCTGCGCCCCACTGCAGTCAACACAGGGAGGTTCTGGCAGCATTGAGATGTTTGAAGCAAAAGTGGCCGTTTGACCCCAACTATCCCGGCAGCTGTATTCAATTTCGAGCGTCGTATTGCCCAGGGCCCCAGTTGTAGGGAATGAAAACGTCATGCTCCCATTGGTCTGATCGTCCAAGAGTGGACGTATTTCCAGCGAGAAATTAGCAAGGACAGTTGTGTTCCGACTCACAACAGCATCGCATGCCACATCATCGAGACCATCCAGATCGACAACATAGGCGATTGGTTCGAGGCGGTCTCCTGCGGTCGCATTGTCAATCGGCACGACCGATAGGAACGGCGATGCATGGAAAAAGTCAATTTTCATCGTCGAAGAAGTCGACAATCCGTCAAGGTCGCGTACAACCAGCATAACCTGCCCCTCGCCATCAATGAATGAGCCATCTAAACGAAGCCGGAACGCCACGATGAATTGATTTGATGACAAGTTGCTTTGATTTGATTGAAGGCATGATGAACTCGGGGTTGCCATTTCGTCATCTGCTTGCAACTGAGGAATCAGCACAGACCACCCTAACTGAGACATCGAGGCCTGTAAGACCTCCACCGGTCGCTCAGTATCGACAACCGCAAACAGAGCGATTGTCTCCCCAAATCGGAGCGATGAGACCGGGCCATCGTCATTGCAGAGGCTTGTTTCAAGCACCAGCGGTGGCGTGAGTAAAAACGTGAATGCGGCCTCTCTGTGAATCGACGCACCGTGCCGGCCTGTCGCATCGATGGTGATCAAAAGGTCCCCTGATTCGAGCGGCGAATCGACTGAAGTCAATTCCACAAGCAGTGGTTCCTCGATTGAACCGACATCAATCGGCAATTGGAATTGAGACGCTCCTGGCCATTCAATCATGATGTCACCGGTTACAGATGATGCAGGGTCGTCAGCGTCGAAGAAAGCAATGCGAAGGTATTCGCCCCCTCCGCCACGAACTCGTTCGAGTGATTCTCCAGTGACATCAACCAATTCAATCGAGACCGTTGGTGCCATATCAGCCACAGGAACGAGGCGTGAACTCAGCAGAGCCCCTGCCGAGGAGCGAACTTCCAACGAGACCTTTGCCAGCGAATCGCCAGCCGGAAGGAGAATGGCTCCGTTGTAACAATGGTGATTGGCGTCCAACTGTGCTTCATGCGTGAAGGAGCTCAGGTTTCCACGCGAGGCTGTCACAAGTGGGG
>JAQXFM010000159.1 GCA_029250305.1 Candidatus Poseidoniaceae archaeon
AATGAAAGCAACTACGGTATTGACATCATCTCGTTATCGTGGGGCATTACCTCCCACGAAGGCGGTGGATCAGACGGTGAAGACATGCACAGCAGGATCCTCAATGAGGCAATGGAAGCAGGTATTGTTGTGAGCGTCGCAGCTGGAAACGACGGCCCAGACAACGACGGGCTCTCCGGAATGGGTTCCTCAAACTTGGCGATTACTGTTGGCGCAACCGACGACATCAACACCGTTGACCGAAGCGATGACACCGTTGCTTCCTACTCATCGAGAGGTCCTCGTCGAGACAATGCGGACGGGAATCCTCTCAACGAACTGAAACCCGAAATTTCTGCCCCTGGCACAAACATCATCCAAGCTGAAGGGTGCATCACCTCTGGTGGTTGCAACAATTTCCTTGGTGGCGATGCATCAGAAAATGGCTACACCGGCCGAGGTTCAGGCACGTCCTATGCTACACCATCCGTCACAGGCATCATCGCCTTGATGCTCGAAGCAAATCCGCAACTCTCGCCTGCTGAAGTTAAAGAGATTCTCAAAATCACTGCCGAACGCCGCGGTGAGCCAACACAACCTGATGTCGACCCGTTCTGGAATCGAGACTTTGGTTGGGGCATGGCTGATGCATTGGCGGCAACGGAACTCTCGATGTACCTACATGATTCGGGCCTCACAGGTCAAATCGATGTCGGGACACAAGTACACCTGCTCAACCAGACAATGGATGAAAACAGTGGCTTGTCCCTTCTCATAGGCGAGGCATGGGGTCAATCAGGATCAGTAAGCGCAGTTGAATTCAGGATCAATGATGGCTCATGGCAAAGCGCTTCCTTCAATGAATCGAGCGGTGAACTTGGTGCTCTTGAACGGTTCACATGGACTGTAGCGCTCGATCTTGATAAAATGGCGAAGGGCAATCACACCATTGAAGTTCGAGCCTTGAATGATGATTCCGTGCAATCATTGCCAATCTTTGCCGTCGTTGAAGGCACAGGTACCGCAATGGATGGAGTCGGCGCTGGATGGTCCAACGGTCAATACCTCGCACTTGCTGGTGCGTTGGTTGTCTTAATCCTCCTTGGTTTCGCACGGGGTGCTCGCATTGATCCACCGCTCTCCATTGCCAGCAACCAGCCAAACGATTCAGTGGATGCTGTGCTGGCTGCCGATGCCGATATCGCTTCTGCCGTTGATGCAGTTCTCATTGAAGATGAAATGAAATCTGATGGCTAACACATGTTGTGTTGAGACATGCGGCATTGCGTGTCCTTTTACCCTCGCCTTCAAAAGTCAAGATGCGGAGGGTAAGGTATGGGCGACTTCAGCGACCGAGCGTTGAGAATTCAACCAACGGGCGTCCGTAAAATGTTCGACCTCGCAGGGGATGATGTCATCTCCTTTGGTTTGGGTGAACCAGATTTCCAACCTCCTCCAATTGCTATTGAGGCCTTCCATCAAGCCATGCTCGATGGAAAGAACAAGTACACTACGACTGCAGGTTTGCCAGCCCTGCGCGAGAAGATTGCAGCATCGTGGGCCTCGTACCAAACCGGACTTGACGCTTCCAACGTATGCATCACAATGTCGGGCACCAACGCCCTGTTGAACCTTTTTTTGACGCTTGTGAATCCCGGCGATAATGTTCTTCTTCCTGAGCCCTATTTCCCACTCTATGGCCCAGATGTCTCGATTGCAGGCGGTTCAGCGACTTACTATCCATGCCAATTCGAGCATGAATTCATTCCGCAGGTGAGCGACTTGGAAGCCCTTGTCGACGATCGTACGGTCGCCATTTTGTACAACTTCCCGAGCAACCCCACCGGTGGTACGCTCGACACCCAGCAACGCGACGAGTTGCTTGCCTTTGCAAGAAAACACAACCTGTGGATCATCAGCGACGAAGTCTACGATCGCATTGTCTTCGACGGACCTCACGTCTCTTTCATGGGTGCTGGCTATGAGCGGGTGCTCGTGGTGAATTCGTTTTCCAAAACATTCGCTATGACTGGATGGAGGATGGGCTACATCATTTCAGAAAACGCAGAAGCGATGCATCAAGTCATCAAAATGCAATATTACATCGCAGCCTGTTCCAACGATGCAATGCAACATGCTATTTTGGCCACCATGGAACAAGCAAGTGACTATCCTGAGATGGTCGCTGCGGAATTCAAACAACGACGCAACCTGATCGTGGAACGTCTCAACGCCATGCCTGGCGTCGAATGCCACAAACCTCAGGGAGCCATCTATGTCTTCCCGAAAGTCACGGTTCCTGGCATGACATCGCAAGAGCTTGCCATGGTGTTGCTCAACGACGGTGTGTTGTGCTCGCCGGGGTCTGCATTCGGTCCATCCGGTGAAGGCCACCTTCGCTTTGCGTACACTATCAGCCAAGCAGACATCTCACGGGGCATGGACATCGTAGAGGCAACGCTTAATCGTTTGTTGAAGTAAGGTGAGGTGATTCGATGATTGAAGCGATTCTTTTGTTCTCTCTTGGGTCGTTCATCGGGCATGTGCTGCCTCGGTTTCCCGTCCTTGTGTTAAGCAGGGGTCGCGGCTTCAACGTTCATTTCCCACCTCATCCCGATCCAGTTCCATTGGGCCCTCATCTCAACCAGCGCGTGCTCCATCTTCGGACGTTTTACTGGTTGAGCCTCATCGTTGCTCTGATTCCGCTGAGTGTCGGTTATGCCTCCGTACGATGGGGAAATCCCGCGTTTGGTTTTGGCTTGTGGCTTTCATCGGGTTGGCTTGTTCTAAACCGCCTCCAAGCCCTCATTGGTGGCCAAAAGCCGCCTTGGACCCGCAACATGGCTGAGCAACTTCAGGTCGTGATCGATGGCACAAAAGGTCCACTTGCATGCTGTTCATGGCCTGCGCCTGCTTGGGGCATGACACGGGTTCAATGCGGGAATTGCAACAAAGTGCTGCTCAAGGCAGCTCGACCCGATTTGGGTCGGAAGCGTACAGATGGTCGAATCGTTGGTATGCTTCGTCTTTTGGTCAGCGATGGTTATCCAATGATTCATCCGATTGAGGAAGAATAAATCTGGTTGCGACCGAAGGTGGTTCAAACCAATTTGAAGCCCCAATAATGAGGGGAATCTTTGAGGTGTGAATGAATCCACGAAGGTGCATGGGGGGCAAGTCGAGAAAGTCCCTTTCAGGCTTGATGTGGTTAACATTCAGAGCTGTTGGTCAAGTATTGATTACGCCTTTTCTCGCCTTTCTGATCACCTATTATTTCGATTTCCAATTCGATAGTTCTGGTTTTAACTTGGATTTCCGCAAAGAGATGTTGCCTTGGATTTTCACGGCCTCCCTCGTGTATGCAATGCTTGCACTGTTTTTGGCCTTGACATTTGGCGGTGGTTTCCGTCCTCACAGCGTGATTGAGCGGGGCGGTTGGCTTGCAATGCTTCGGCTCAGAGGGCGACATGGTGATGCAGGATTGCGGAGGAACATGCGCGAACATCACGCCACTTCGGCTCATGGGCGCCTCTCCCTTCTTGTCCATGAACGGCATATGGCGGGGCATCGAATCACGTCCACCCATGGCGGCTTGGTGCTGGTTGCCATTCCACTCCAAGTTCTTCTTGCAACGGTGCCTTTGGCGCTTGTCTTAGCCGTCCCGGACACCATCATGCGGGCCGACCGAAGGCTGGAAGTGGCCTTGCTCGTGTACCTTGCTTGCTTTGTTGTAACGATGAAACTCTTCCCGATGATCGCTCGAAAGTACATCGGACTGGCAACCTTCACCCGCCGTTGGCTCGGCTCGATGGGTTCTTTTTCGACAGCCACGCCGTTCCTTGTGCTGTGGATTCTTGGCAGGATTGCAAACATCGCAGTGCTTGGATCAATGGGCGATGACATCAGCCTCAGTTTCCAAATCGAAAAGGAATTGTTCGAAACTTCCTTTTCCATTCGCTCAATTCCTGAGACATCCTTCGTCGACTTACTCACCGCTCTCGCCGTCATGCCACTCGCAGCATTCACCACGCTGGCCGCGCTTGGTGCAGGTGCTGATCCACCCGATTGGATGTACGAATACAACCCTCGGCCTGATGTTTCTGCAAAGGGCTCAGCAGGCTCTTCTTCGCTGGTCAAGAAGGGCGCCTCAGTCGCTGTTGGCGCCGCTGCAACCGTGGCGGTGGCGGGGGCCTCTGCTGCCGTCGCTCATGGCTCATCCCTTGCTCAAGGTTTGACTGGTCTCGGTGGTTCTGTGCCCTTGGCCCAATCAGCGGGGGCGTTGCACAACGCTCGAAGTGCTGTGGATACTGTGCCTGTCGACATGATTGATTCGATGGATTCTCTTGAGGATGTGAGCCGTTCCATCGATGCGGTTGATCACGTCCGTCAGTTTCATGACGAGACCAACACCGACCTTGCGACCAAGGCCGTTGAATTTGTTCGAACACCCGCCTATGACGAGCCAGCTATTACTGGTTTTAGAAAGAAAGATTGAATCCTTTTTTCGATGAATCAATGGAGGTTTCTGCTGACCCCGTAGGGGTCATCAAAAGGCCATGACTATATGCGAAGTGATTCTCCGGTGAATCGTTGGTGTTTATGCGTCGCTTGTCTCCATTAACCCTTGTTGCCCTATTGTTGCTACAAACCCTTGCTGTCGGCATGGCCGCTCCTGTGAGTGCTGCCTCAGCCCGGGGCGGTGCAAACGATGACTTCCGAGTCACTGGAATCTCAATCGGAAACGCAAGCAAGAGCGCTGATGTTTGGGTCCAATCCAACGGTACGACCGTCGATTACATCTTCCAAGGCGAGTCCATTGAAGTCGAGATGACCATCGCTCGTGGTGGCTCTTCCTTCTCTGGAAAAACCACCGATGCTATGCTCCAAATTGTCCATCCAATTGGATTCGTTGTCGAGACCTTCACATGGACCTCGAACGACCTTATCGGTGGGCAAGGTGATTCGGCTTCCTTTGTTTGGACTGCTGATGCAGCGCATTCAATCCTCGACACTGCCACGAACGACCTCTCCGGTGGAATGATCCTTCGGGCAATGGTCGACAAGGATTCCAACGGCGACGACCGAAATGACAACGACATCAAGGAGCAAACTGTTCCGGTAGCCATCATGAGCGACGCCTTCGAAGGCACCTCTGTGAACGGCCAAGAGACCTTCATTCCGGGTCGCTACCCCGCAACCGGCGGTAACGCAGAAGGGGCTGGTTCGTGGCAAACAAACTCCGGCGGCCCCGTCGGTTCAGAACACTGGGCAAATTCTGCTGACTCCTCGAGCAACTACCCTTCAAACGCCCACGACCGTTTGATTCACGGCTTCTTCAGCGGTAACGGCCAATGTGGAGCTGAAGGTCAACTGGATGCAGGACTTTCCAATGTCTACCAGATTTATGTCTGCCGAGCCTCGTTCTTTTCAGGTGATTACATCTCGACTCAATTCCACGTTCAAGCATGGGGCAGCACCCTTTCTGGCGACAGTGTGAGCCTCGAACTATGGCGTGGCTCCGGCAATTACGAGAACGCAATGGAATCCCTCTATTGGAACCTCTCCAAGGGCAACCCAAGCCAAGCCCCTGACCAGTGGACCAACCTCAGCTGGGATCCTCAAGTGGACTGGGCTCAAATTCCAACCCTCTCGAATCCAGATTTGTTCCTCGGTGGAAACTCATGGAGCGTTGGGCTTCTTCTGCACTCTGACTCCGGTGGCGCTTCACAAGGATTCCACGTTGATGATTT
>JAQXFM010000168.1 GCA_029250305.1 Candidatus Poseidoniaceae archaeon
CCTCAAGGACATAGTCACCATCAACAAGAGTGATGTTTGGAAGTGGTTGAACCACATCTGACATGTGTGCCTGTGAACGTTTCCTCAATTCAACCGAGATTTCATCAAGCACTGTGTGGCAAGCGTTGGCGATGTCATCAAGAGGCAATGGTTCCTTCCCACCGGTTCTGCGTGCTGCGAATGCAGTGCCCTGAGCAATGTCACGCGGCCCAATATCGAGGCGGAGTGGGACTCCTTTGATCTCCCAATCGTAGTATTTCTGACCAGACCGGATGTCTCGTGCATCGACTTTGACCCGCAACCCGTGCTTGCGCAATGTTTGGGCCACTTCTTCAGCAACAGCGACCGTGTCAACATCAGAATTCTTCTTGATCATTGGGCAAATGACCACTTGGAACGGTGCTACAGCCGGGGGCATAATCAGTCCATTTTCATCACCGTGCATACCAACAACTGCACCAAGCAATCGCTCTGACATTCCATAGGTGGTTTGGTGAACATGCTGTTGTTGTGCATCGAGGTTCTCGTAAGTGATGTCGAACGCCTTAGCCCATTGGTCCCGGTAATGGTGGCACGATGCCACTTGGAGGGTTCGACCGTTTGGCATGACTGCATCGATGCCGATGGTGTACCAAGCTCCTGGGAACGTATCCCACAATGGCCGCTTTGCCTTAATCACAGGTAGGCAAAGATCCCGCATTACATTGTCAACGATTTGCAAATCCTGTTCAATTTGACGTGTTGCATCCGCTTCATCTGCGTGGGCTGTGTGTGCCTCAAAGAAATGGATTTCTCGAACACGAATGAACGAACGAGTTTGTTTTGTTTCGTAGCGGAATGTGTTGACCATTTGGTACACTTTCAATGGTAAGTCCTTGTGCGAGCGGATCCAAAGTGGGAACATGGTGTACATGGCCGTCTCAGATGTGGGCCGAAGGAACATTGGAATGTCAAGTTCATTTTCTCCTGCATGCTTCACCCAGTACACTTCTTTCTTGAAACCACCTTCCTCATCTTCGTCTCGGAGGTCATCAGGGTCCACGCCTTCTTCTCGAGCCCGCTTGAGCCTCGCCACGAGGGCATTTTCACGTTCTAACAAATTCTCTGGAATGAGCAATGGGAAATTGACTTCTTCATGGTTGGTTCGTTCCATCTCATGGTGTGTGAGCGCATCGATGAGTTTCATCGTCTTCCAACCGTAGGGGCGCCACACATCCATACCCTTGATTGGGTATCGTTTATCGACGAGTTCAGCTGCTTCAACGATGAACGGATACCACTCGTTGAAGTTCTCTTCCTTCGAAGGGAGGCCGCGTTTTGCCTTACCGGGTCCTTGGCTCATGGATGAGTTCGGTCGACACCTGCTCATCAAGATGACGCATCATTTTCCGTTGGAGAATCCACTTGTGAGCGTTGAGCAAAGGCAACCAAGGCAGCGCCGCACCATGCTGCTTCAAGGATCAAAAATGCCCATTCGTCGATTAAATAAGCCCGTATGCCCAACAATGCAGAACCGAAGGCCATCAACATGAGGTAACTCGTTTGTTTGCTGTGGAGGACATTCCGCGTCTCAAGAACGAAAGCAAGGAGAATCGAAATCATTCCAATGTAGGAAAGAAGTTCGGAGAACATGTCGACGTTCATGGCGATCACGAACGGCGCCACACGACAACCATCGCAACGAGGAGGCCAATGACGGCAACGATGTCAGGAATACCCAATGCGCCATCGGGGAAAGGAAGGGACCATCCCAAGCCATTACCGAGTTCGTGAGGACTTGCTAGGTTCATTTTCGTGTAACCATCAGAAGGGCACAAGTCACTCTCAAGGCAGCCACTGCCCATCAAGGATGAAAGGAGGCCGAACACATTGGCCACGACAAGCAAAAGGAGTAAGCCAAGTCCAAACAGTGGGGCTTTGGAAGGACCCTTCGCATTAGGGAGAGGAGCGATTGCTGGAAGTTCACCCGGGGGAAGTGGCCCTGGTGTGCTTGGAGCTGCAGGAGCAATATCGCCGATGACTTCGATCAGCATGTCCGTTGGTGGAGCCACTTCTGTGAGGCCCGCAGGCGACGCATCAACCATGTCTCGTGCCTTCTTGGGCCGAGCAGGTGTGATTTTGATTCCGTAGAGTCTGTCAGCGAGGGTGACCAATGCAGGGTCGTCTGCGATGTCTTCTGCTGATAAATCGCCGTCCAACAACTGCTGCAACTTATCCCGCGATGTGCTCATGGTAAACCCCCTGTATGACCACCGTGGAGGACTTCATTCAAGAAGCCTCCTTCTCGCACAAACGAATTAATTTTCAGGCGTTCCCTGCCTTTTCGACTTCTGCCCAGTCCTTCATAAAGCCTGCAAGGCCCTTGTCGGTCAATGGATGAGTCATCAATTGTCGGAAAGTCTTTGCAGGCATGGTCGCGGTGTGAGCCCCAAGTTGGATGCATTGCAAGACGTGTGTTGGGTGACGAATGGAAGCGGCAAGCACCTTGGTGGTGATGGACGGATAATTGTTCCATGTTTCCATGATTTCGGCAATCAAATTCATGCCATCATGGCCTGTATCGTCAATTCGTCCGATGAATGGTGAGACATAGGTGGCTCCAGCCTTTGCTGCCATGAGTGCTTGCGATGCTGAGAAAATCAATGTGACGTTGGTCTTGATTCCATCTTCTGTGAGAATTTTGGTCGCTGCAAGTCCTTCTGGGGTGCATGGAATCTTGATGATGACGTTCTCAGGGAGTTCCGCTTTGAGCGCACGGCCTTGAACAACCATGCCTTCTGTATCCATGGCGGTGACCTCGGCCGAAATAGGACCGTCACAAATCGATGCAATTTCTGCGACAACTTGCTTAAAATCACGGCCACTTTTCTTGATCAATGAGGGGTTGGTCGTCACACCATCTAGGATTCCCCAAGCGGCAATTTCTCGAATTTCGTCAACATCTGCGGTATCTAGGAAGAACTCCATGATGCCCGACCCTCCGAAGCGCTCCTTCAACTCTCCGCTTGGATTGAGATGCTCTTTCATTCATAGGCTGTGTATTTCGCCGATGACCCACGAACGACATCTGCCGGATATTTCATCCGATTAATCTCAAATTTATCATTCATGATTTGCACGGGGTCAAGGTCAAGAATACTGCACAAACGCAGGCAATACATCATTACATCAGCCGTTTCATGAGAAATATTTTGCATCAGGTTTTGGTCTTCTTTTGCATCTTCAACTGAAGGGTTAGCCCATTGCACCGTTTCTGTGAGTTCAGCAGCTTCGATTCCCACCGATGCAACAATGTTCTTGATGCTGTGGAACTGATTCCAATCCCGCTCCTTGACAAATGAATCAAGTCGTTCCATGATGTTGGCTAGGCTATCTCCATCGCTCATAGCAAGCGTTTCTGCTCGCCGCTAATGGTTGTTCCCGTTTCACTTTCGGCTGATCGCCTTTCGTGCTGCATCTGCAATGTATGGTGATGAAATGTTCATCACTTCGAGCATTTCATCCGCTTGTCCAGATTCTCCAAATCGATCGGGGACGCCAACCATTTCGAGGGGTGCAAACGTGTTCGCCACGAGGTGTTCGGCAACAGCACTGCCAAGTCCGCCAATCACGTTGTGATCTTCGGCCGTGACGAGTGCGCCGCATCGACTCACGAGTGAATCAATGAGCGCTCCGTCGAGTGGCTTGAGCGTGTGCATGTCAATCACCGCTGCACTGACGCCATCTGCAGCAAGTGCTTCTGCAGCCTTGATTGATTCAGAGACCATGACACCACATGCAATGATGGCGACATCAGTACCTTGCTTGAGTTCAACACCCTTTCCAATTTGGATGGTGCCTTCTTCTGCATCATCGTACATTACAGGGGTCTTGTTTCGTGCCGTTCGCATGTAAGATGGTGAGTTCGTTCCAGCAAGTTGCATGGTTAACGCTCGGGTGCTCACATCGTCACAAGGGTGCATGACGACGACATTCGGCAGGGTTCGAAACACTGCCAAATCTTCAATTGACTGTGCAGAAGAACCGTCGGTACCGGTGTGTGTTCCACCGTGGCTGCCACACAAGTGAACGGCAAGGTTCGGTCGAGCCACACCATTGCGCATTTGTTCAAAGGCGCGCTCCGTGAAAATTGCAAAGGTACTTGCAAATGGAATGTAGCCAGAAGCAGCCATTCCAGCACCCACGAGGAGCATGTTTTGCTCACCAATTCCACAAGATACGGTTCGCTCTGGGTGCGCCTTCCTGAAGTGCAAAGACTTGGTTGATTTACCCAAATCAGCTTCGAGAACAACAACCTTAGGGTTGTCTGCGAGGTCGAGCAATGCTTGGCCGTAGCCATCACGTGTTGCTGCCATTCGTGTCATGCTTCCACCTCGCCGAGTTCGATCATGGCTTGTTTATACTGTTCATCGTTTGGAGCAGCACCGTGGAATGCAGGATTGTTTTCCATGTAGGAGATTCCGCCGCCTTTGATGGTGTGAGCGATAAGAATGGATGGTCCATTGGAGTTTTCATCGGCTTCGAGGAAATCCAAACCTTCCATGATCTCAGTCATGTTATGACCATCAATTTCCTT
>JAQXFM010000170.1 GCA_029250305.1 Candidatus Poseidoniaceae archaeon
CCATGCCGCTCCAGGCTGTCACCAACTCACTGAGTGGTCGATTTAGCCGTGGAAGCCCGGTGTTCGTCATCTCTTCATGCGAAGGTGACGGGACCGTCCCTGCCGCGGTCCGAGACTTGGTTGGGCGTGGCCACGAAGTGACCGTCCTTTCCCCATCAAGCATCGACTTCGAACGATTGGTGAGCAGGATCCCTCGTATGTCATACGAAGTGCTCAAACTCGAACGCCAAAACCGATTGACGACATTGGCTGGTTCTGGCGCACAGGTGATTGATTGGATGCCTGACATGGATTTGTCGCAGGCATTGATGCAGGTAAGGGGGTACTGAGCATGGCAGATGATGTTGGACTCCAGCGAGACGTCACCATGGGCAGTGATTACCGTCCCAGAACATTGCACCTAAAGTTGCTCAGAAAGCAATGGCAAATTCTCGCTCTGCAAATCATTGCCACTGTGGCACTGGTTGGCATGTACCTCGAAGTCGTCTCGACCTATGTGGTTGGATCGATTGACCACACAATGCTCTTCGACACCATCGAAGTCCTCATCGGCCAACAACTACCAATTGGTGACTTTTTGACCGGTGAAGGGAGCTCTGGACTGGGACGGTTTTCTGTGCCTTTGGTGCTTGGCCTTTCATTGGGTGGAAGCATGGCCTTGCTCGCCTTCCAAACGCCGAAAACGCAACAACGCATCAAACTCGGATTCATCATCACGCTCATCGTGATGCTCATTGGACGCTTGGTCATTTCATGGGGCTTTGGCATGCTGACGTCGTTTGACCTCCGCTTGCCAGACCAAGGTGAACTCTCCACTTTGGAATGGCCTTTGCTGATGATCCTCTCGCTGATGATTCTCTTCATGTACCTCTTGCCGGTCATTATGGGCACCCGTGGAATTTGGGGGCTCTCCCGCCGTTCAATTGCTTGGTCGATTGGGTTCACGTTGTTGTTCCTCGGAATCCACGCCATCCTTGCTTTCCCGCTCATCAATGGACAGTTGGGGTCTTATGGTGACGCTCTAACCACTGTTGAAACTCAATTCACCGATCCGACAATCGGTCTGTTTGGGTTGATGCTCGTCACCAAGGAACAATTTGCCCTGATCATGATCGCCGTGCTCATCATGGTGTTCCAAGAATCCTCATACGGTGTCATTCGATACTTGGAGTACGCCTATCGACTCCCTGAATCGTGCAAGCGTGACCCCGAATATGTACGCCAAATGGACAATGTGCTGAACACGCACCTCAAACATACCTTTGGATTCCTAGGCCTTACTGGCGTTGCTACGATGGTGGCGCTCGGATTCCACAGTGTGTTGCTCGATCTGGTCGAAGGTTCGACAGGAAGTCAGTGGGCGGGACAAGTTTCAGAATCGATTGAACTATCGCTGACTTACGGTCTCGTCATTTCTGCGTTGATGTTTTTGAGCCTCATGGCACTTTTGAGATTCTTTGTCCCATGGGAGCGGGTATGGGGCTTGATCAACACCCTAAGAGGTCAAAACCCTGCTGCGGTTGCAGCGCCCACCAAAGACATCGTGGATTTGTAGACTCAGTTCGAAAGCATACGTTGCATCAATCGACCAAGGAGTTCACTCGTGAACATAAGAGCGATCGGCAGACCGCACCACCCGGCGACCAGCGAAGCCCAAGATGGGTCGTCAATTGCTTCCATAACAACCGGCTGAAGGACAAAAAATCCAACGATGGCGAGAACGAAAAAAACACGTTCGAGAACCATTGGATACGTTCGTCCACTCGTCTCATCACGAGCCATCAATGTCGTTGCGTCTTCAGACATCCAATCACCTCATAGGTCCAATCCAGAGAGCCTGGCTTCCAAAGCGGCCAACGCAGGGTCGGCCTTCACTTCGACAACGGGTTCCTTCCTGTGCTCCCAAGAAGCATCAAGCTGTGCGAGTTCGGCTTCCAAAGCGGCCCGCTCATCGCTGCCTTCGACATCAGAAGAAACGTCTGGGTCGATCTTTTGCTCGACTGGCTGTGAGGACGGAGTGGGTTCAGGAGCATTGTCGACTGGTACAGGCATTGCTTCCCAGCCGCCCTCAATCGTTTCGGATTGTGCAGGCACTGCATCGAGCGAGACCGGTACTTCTCCAGCAAGGCTGGATTCCATTGTGATGATCATTTCTTCCTCGACTGGAGTTCGCTGTGCTGCTGGAACAGATGCTCGCTCATATGGCAGCAATCCATCGCGTTGGAATTCCCATAGCATGCCACGTGGCACACCATCTGCAAGACCAGAGGCATCGAGTTGTGTGATGAGTTCCTCAAGGACTCGAGCTGTATCCTCAAGCGCCACTGCTTCACCTGCGTCTCTTTGGTCCGCTTCGAGATAAATGTCATCCAGTGCCACCTGAATCAACTTGCGAGTGGCTTGTGCGATGCTAGGGAGGGCTTCAGGACGAGTGCAATTGTTGAGAAGTGCTTCGACCTCTTCCGGAGGAGCACCCAGCCGAACGAGTTGCTCCAATACATTACGAAGCCTGCGGAGCATTGTGATCGAACGGTCATAATCTTCCAGAAGGTGTTCGAGATCAATCACGACATGGCCAACGGTCTCACCCAATTGGTGCTCCAAGCGTTGCTGGACGGACCAACGAGCCAGACCACGCACTGCACCAGCGGTTTGTGGAACTTGACGCTCCAACAATGTCATGACTTCGCTCGAGAGAAGATGGCGAGGTGTAGCAGCAACATGGTCCACAGTGGATTGAATCACTTGGAGGCCACGCTCAACAGCACGGTCGAGAAGGGTGACAGAATAGCCCAAAGCACGAGCGTGTTCAAGGCGCTCAAGAACTGGCCCCAGACCATCAAAGGTGGCAGCGTCGTCCAACAGAGCTTGCGCAAGCGGCTCTTCTGCAAGCCGTGCTCGAAGGCGTTCTGCCTCCTGAATATCTGCGACTGCTGCTTCATGGGCGTCGGATAAGGCCTCTGCACGCTCGATGAGCGAAGCGAGTTCTGCTTCGGAGTGGCCTCGGCGAGCACCAAGGTCACCGAGTTCTCTCAGGGTTTGTCGACGTTCGTCCATCAGTTCCCGCAACTCTGCTTGCACTTGTGCTTGCCTTGCTTCGTCAGAAGCCAAACGGTTTCGATCTTCTTCGGCCCGCCGACGACTGGCCTTTGCTTCTGCTTCGATTGCACCAAGTTCGCTGGTGTTGGTTTTGATTTTCTCATCGAGCAGGACAACTTCTGCTTGGGCGCGAGCGTGACGCTCCCGTGTTGCAGCAACTTGTTCCTGTAGAACTTGAAGCCGGCGTTCATCGTCCTCTGCTTGTTGACGAATGGTTGCAAGTTGTTGACTGTGGGTGTTGAGTTCAGCGTTCAAAGCCGCTTCTTTGAGGGACATGTCTTCGATGGCTGTACGAAGCGTTTCACTGGAAGTTGCGTCACCGAGTGCTTTCGCTAACTCAGCGGCGCGTGTGGAGACTTGATGTTCGAGTTCGTTCACCCGTCGTACCAATCGTTCAGCCCGGTTTTCCGCTTGCTCTGTGGCAGCCTTGGATTGAGCCAATTCAATTTGCATCGAACCAAATTGTCCGTGCGCTTCTTCGAGCGAGGTGGTCGAGGCCCTACGAGTCTCTGTCGCTTCTCTGGCGATGATTTGTGCTGCGCTTGCAGCGGCTTGGGAGGAATCTAAGTGGCTTTGAAGTGCTGCTTTTTCTTTCTCTAACTCATCAATTCGGTGATCTGCAGCCTCAAGACGACGACGTAATCCAGCATCGACTGCCAATGGCTGAGAGATTTCTTTTGGCAGTCCACCAGTGACCAAATCTACGGTCTCCGAAAAAGTGGCTGTCGCTCGACTCTTCCGAAGTTGTTCCATTCCTATTTCAAATCCAAACAAATCAGTGAGCTTCCCCTTCAAGGTTGCACGGCGACTCTCGGAGCGCGTACGGAGCGTGACCAAAAGATCATGAAAATCATCGAGCATGAACTCTTCAACATTTCCAGATTCACGGGAGATGATGCTTCCTGCTGGAAGGCGGTGAAGTTTGAGCACACGGGTTGAATCGGTGAACGTTAGCATGGCCTCTTCGAGGGATTGGCCTTCTGGAGCAGATATACCAACAGGAACACCACGCGCTAAAAGCACAGACACAGCAGTTGAAGACTGTCCGGATTGTAAATGCCCAGTCACTTGTTCTTTGACACCAGCCGCCAACATGGAGAGGATTGCATCAGGTCCACCACGGCCTTCCCGGAGCACAAATCCTTCAGGAATCGGGCCGCCGGTCGCACCGATTGCTCCAATTTCTCCATCGAGAACAGCAGCAACAGCGGAAATCAAACGAGCATGGTTGGTGTTCGCTTCGGTCCAAACCCCTAACGAAACGTCACCCGCTTTCGCAAGCAGCAAGGAACCGTCTTCATGATGCATGGTCCAATGACTTCCGTTCGAGAGGCCTTCTTCATCGAGCACACTGATGCTCATCGCTTCAAGGGTTGAGTGGATTTCTTGCGCCAACACTTCTGGTGTGTTCGGCAGGTCGCCAACGCTGTCAATGAGCATGCCTTGATCGATGGCGACAGCACCACGCACGGTGTCACGCTCGACAACAGCCCGAAGGACCGAAGACAAATCGCGTGCCAGAAGTCGTAGCACAGCGTCGCCACGTGGGAGAAGCCCTTGCCGGTCAGATGGATGCTCAAACGCCTCAGGAAGGGCTTCAGCAACGCTGCTGAGTCCGGAGAGGGAGTATTCACCAGCAATGAATCGGCAATGCTCTTTCCCTTCAAGTTCCTCAAGACGAAGCCGTGCTTCTTTTCCGGCAAGCAGAAGTTTTCCTTTGCCTGATTCGGCAACCCACGCGACAATGCGCCCTGCACGGACGAGTCGATGTCCTGCTGGAGTTTTCCGACGTCCAATCCAAGTGCTGATGACACCATGATCGAATGATTGAATCGAGGCAGATTCGACTGAGATGGCGCCTTCAACTGGGTTTCCGTGTGGTAGTGTAAACATTTCATCAACTCACTGGGGGGTAGTGGCAAGGATTCTTCGATCCCGGTCAAGAGCGTGACGCCAGCGTGCCAAACGGCCGCCAGCGCCCGACAAGGCGACAATTCGTGTTGGCGAGGCTACGTCGATCATGGTGCGGGTTTCTCCCTCACACCAAACTTCGTAGATTGACCCCAAACCAAGGGCATCCGCTGATTCGAGTGCAGCAGAAAGAACCTCGACTGCGTGCTGAACTGGAGGTATTGTACCTTCCTCGCCAACGCTCGCCAGAATCTGTCCGCTGTCATCGATGAGCATGGCCTGTTGAACGCCTTCAAGGCGATACAATCCGGCCAGCGCACGTTGTAACATAGATGCTCAATCCTTCTGTCAGCGTTGTGGGCTTCAAGAACTTTTGTGCTTCCATCCCCCTAAAGGGGGATTTGAAGACCCAAATTAATTTCCCAACTGGACTTCACTGGAAATACTGCGCGGAAGACCTGTAGCATCCTTTTTTCCGCGCTTATGGATGTCTCCAAATTCAGGCATTAGGCACCCCTTCTCGTGATCTATGGGTT
>JAQXFM010000172.1 GCA_029250305.1 Candidatus Poseidoniaceae archaeon
CGCTGGGCGGGTGATCGTTTTGGGAGCTGCTGCAACTGAAGAGGAGGCGCTTCGAGCTGCTCAGCAGGAAGGCGTCATCGTCGCTGCCGATGGATCGGTTGGTGCTTTGAAAATGCGAAATCGCCTGGCGTGTGTGGTTTCTGATTTTGATGGGGGGGTTCACCTTCATAGCGCTGCAGAAGAAGGTGTTCCAATCGTAGCCCACGGCCATGGCGATAACATTCAACGTTCGGCGCTTGCGTTGTCAGAGTGGTCTCAATTCGATACGCCCCCCTCGCTGATTCTCACACATCAGACACCAACGCCGTGTCACGGCGCTCATAATTTCGGTGGCTTCACAGACGGTGATCGGGCCGTATGCTTCGCGTTGGCAATGGGTGTGAATCCTCAGAACATCGACTTAGTGGGCTTTTCACTCAACACTGTCGGCAAGTGGTCGGCCACAACTGTCCCCGAACAGAAATTGAAGAAGTTGAAGTGGATGTACCGCATCTTGACAATAGTCGGACTTCATGATGCTGTTGCTCCCTAGAAATACATAGTATCAAAAGCAAACTCGATGAATTGAGGTTAATATGGAACAGAAACGCTTGGTCAATTTGGTGTTATGGCCAGTTGCGTTGCTCGTTCTCAACAGCTTATGGATGAGTGTTGCAGGCGGGGTTGCTCCGTACGAAATCAATGACGTGGACCAAGACATCGAAACACGCACCGTCGAATTGGAGTCTGTGTTTGGCCTCACCAAGGAGATGCCTGCGGAAATGGAAGTTGAATTCACAGGCGTATCGGTCGATGATGGAACCGTGTCGTGGATCATTCGAGATGCTTCGAACTCTGTAATCGCTCAATGGACCGGTCTGCTTTCCGAGGGCCCTCCAAATTGGAGCGGAGCACTTGAGCCTGGCACCTACACAGTCGAAACAACAGTTGACGAAGGGATTGTAGCCGAACAAGTCCTCCAAATCCAGCCGTTTGAATCCTACAGACTCGAAGGGCACATCATCCTCTCAATCTGCCTTTTCCTCGTCGCCTTCGGAGAAGTATTCATCCGACAAAAAGCAGAGATCTTCATGGCCAAGCGTGTGAAATCCAACCCCTCACGCGCCGAAAAAAGCCCATTCAAACCCCTCAGAACAGGAATGCCGGATGATGACCTATCACTGGATGAAGATGGGCCGTGGCGTTCCCCAATTGGTCGCTGACCGCTGATTCTCACTCACGGTGATGGACTGAAATGGTCCCGCAAACCCTGCACCAGACCTTCGTACCGTCTTTGCGAGGTGTGGCGCCGGCAACGTCGATTTTCACACCGCAAACGCATGTGACTGTGTTCTGCATGATTCATCGCAATCGGTGCTGATTGATGAACTCAGCGATTAGACAGCAAGCACGACCCATGCTTCAAAACACATGAAACTCTTGCTCGCAGAGAACCCCTTAACCTCTTCGAATTCAAGGGATTCAATCGTTCCACCCGCATCTATGATGGCCGCTGCAATCTTATTTTTCTCCGACGCCTCGTTGACTCGTTCGATGATTGCCCAGCCCCGGAGAAGGCTGGTTTGCCCCCTTCGCAGCAATGGAAGGAGATGGGGTAAGTGTTCAACGCTGTCATGTGGAAGGTTGACCAGAAGAAGATCGGATGAGTTGCAGAGCTCTGGGTTTTTCTTCCACTGGGTCGCATCGGCACACATCACGGTTGAGTGGGTGAGGGCGGGTGCAGGTTCGCCAATTTCGGTTTTCCTTCGATTGCCCAAATACGTCAAATTTGTTTGCAATAATTCCACTGCATCGGGATTTAGATCGCCTGCATGGTACCCCTCGATAAGGTCTGGCTCGCTAAGGAGAGCGCCCATGCTCGGGCCAACACCAGCATAGGGGTCAGCGACAATGAGTGGCCGGGCCAAACGTTGTTTGAGTTTCTTAGCGCTTTCAAGCGTCCCTGTTCGTTCGTTTGAAAGCCGAGCTGAAAAATATACTTTGGAAGCATCAACCCACAAAAAATACCCATTTTCTCTGATCCTCGTCACCGTTTCTGTGGATCCATCGCGACTTGCAAGCGGTTCAAGATTACGGACGCGGAAATCACCTTGCACTCCCAAGTCCGCGCATATGAGTCGGATGCTTGGCAACTGTGTGAGCATGGCGTCTGCAATCATTTCAGCCAAGTGCCAAACGCTTTCTTCGATCTTGACAATCAACACATCACCTTGAGTTTCATACGCCTTGGGTAGGTCGTCTTTGTAGGATTCCAGAAGGTCTCGATCGAGGTGTTCGGTCCAATGCGAAGGTGTTTTTTCTTTAGCATCAAGGTCAACCAGTGCGTTTCCGGCCCATGCCGCATCGCCTTCGAGTGGAGCGGTCTGATTGAGAGGGAT
>JAQXFM010000201.1 GCA_029250305.1 Candidatus Poseidoniaceae archaeon
CAGGAAACGAATATGACGAAAAAGACGGTACCAGCATGGCAACTCCGATTGCCTCTGGCGTTGTGGCAACAATGCTACAAGCTGAACCATCCCTCACACCCCAAGAAGTCAAGGACATCCTACGAAACTCCTCGGAGCAACGGGGCAGTGCAAGCGAGCCCTCCGTATCCGATCGGTGGAACTCCGATTGGGGCTTCGGCCTCATCGATGCATCATGTGCCATCGACATGGCCCTCAACCGGGCTTGTACCCCGCTTGAAGGCGGTGGTGATGTCGCACCGCCTCCAACCGGTAACGGCAGTGGCGACCACGTCACAATCAACAACCCATCCAACGGATCGTGGTGGGTCGAAGGCGATCGAGAACGAATCTCAGGGGTCGCTCTCGAATCGAATGTAGGTCCATACGACGAAGTGCAAATTCGAATCGAGCAACATCTGGAGTCTGGCACAGTGCGGGAACTTCAGGGATGGATTACTGCTGGTGGCGATGTCAGCAATTGGTACCTCGATGTTTCCGTCAGTTCCGATTGGGTTCGGGCAGATGAAGACTACACACTCATTCTCGCAAGAGCAATTAGCGACGATGGTGAGGAATCCTTGCTCGATGCAAGGTATGTTCGCCTCACTCGCATGCTCGTCACACTCGCAGGTCCATCGGTCGGCACGCTGTTGGATGGGTCAGTGGAATTCTCAGGAACGGTTGAAGGACTTGAACACGATCGCTTGGAGTACAAAGTAGACAGTGGGGAGTGGGCTCTTGGAGAAGAACTTGAGTTCCTTGATGTCGGCACACAAGACTGGTCTTTCTCTTGGAATTCAAACGCCGTTGAAGATGGCTCCCATCGTTTGAGTTTCCGAATGGTGAACGACAGCGGGGCCGCTACAGACACCATTCGCCGAACGTACACGATCGACAATCAGCCTGCAGCGCCTGATTTTGTATTCCAAAGCAGTGTTGAGATCATGGATCAAGGCTTGCCGGTCTACTCGGCGGTTGCTGGTACGGTCCTTGAAGTCGATTTCACGATTGCCAACGTCGGTGATTTAGACGCCACTGATGTCTATGTCCGCCTTGACGCACCGGGTTCGACTTCGGAGACCTATCCATCAGAAAGAAGCATTGGCATTCTGAACGAGGGCGAAAGCAAGCAAATCACCTTGTATTGGTGGGCAACAGAATTTGGCCAACAAGAAGTCACCATCACCATTGACCCAACCAGTCAGCATGCTGATCCCACCCCGGACAACAACGTCTACAGTTTCACATTCGAGGTGGAGGAACGCCCCGTTGAGTCAATGCTGCGCTATCTGCCGGGTTCTGTGACCACGATCCCAAACATTCCTACCCCCAACACACCTTTCACTCTTCGGCTGCGGGTTGACAATCTTGGTCAAACGGATGCAACCAGTTTGACCATGGCCCTCTCTTCCTACAGCGAAGATGGATGGATTCCACTCGGAACCGAGGATATCCTCGTTGTTCCTGGGTCGGACATAAGTTCTGGTTACGCCATTGCTGCATTTGCTGTGAACTCCATTTCGGATCCTGGTGCGATGAAATTCAAAGCTGAACTCGACGGAAATGGTGTCGAGGCGAAATTCAAGGAACATCGATTTACAGTTGTTGTTGATGATGTTTCGCTCGGCGCCCCGGTAGGCGTTGACCTCGCTACCGGCGAAGTACCGGTTGAGTTCGTTGGTGTTGAGG
>JAQXFM010000202.1 GCA_029250305.1 Candidatus Poseidoniaceae archaeon
GGGCCACCCGGAGCGGCTGGGCCCGCTGGACCCCCTGGTTCTGCAGGACCGTCCGGACCGCCTCAGTCCGACGAGCCAAGCGAGGCTACACCAGAAGTCGTTGGCGAACCAACCTTCGAACCTGCAGAAAATGGATACTTCTTCAAGAAACTCGCTGATGGCTCCTATGACCAAACAGTCTACGTCCAAAACGAAGACGGGGCCTATGTGCCTCACGAAGGTTGACGAGCAAATGGTGCAGGCGCAAAACTCGGCGCTGAGACCATGCATGGAGCGCCATCCTTGAAAGGGATAGGCGACAGGGACAGGTTGGGGTTCAAGCATGAGCGATGATGTTGCATCGGCGTTAACAGTTGCCAAACTAAAAGCGCTATGCATCCTCAACGACTTGCCAACCTCCGGCAAAAAGAGTGACCTCGTCGAGCGGTTGCTTGAATCGGGACTCAGCAACGAAGAAGTTGGTCTGCCAAATACGGCGCCGAGTGCTAAAGAAAAAAATTCGGTTGAAGAACCTGAAGAAGACGAAGTTGTTCTCTCCATGGAAGATGAAGACACCCTCACCCCGGAAGTCGAACCGGAGAAAGAGGTGGCAAAGATGCCTGAGCCAGATGACGATGTGCTCGAGGCGGAAATCATGGACGCCGAAATCATGGTCGAAGAGACGCCTGTCATCAGAGAAAGGAAAGCCGTCACCTCAACAAAAACTGACGCACAGCCAGCAACCCTGCTCGACATGGTCAAACGCCCACAAGTGGCTGCTGCATTGCTCACGCTGATTATTCTTGGAGCAGGAGGCTATTACTACGTCAACAGCCAGTTGGAACCATTCACTGCGGACCAATTGAGGTACGGAGATGAAATGAGGTACACCGTCAAGGACGGTACGTTCCTCGCCACTGATGAATTCATTCAACTGGTGTTGGACCAACTTGAAACGGACGAGGAAATATGCAAATTGTCCCTTTTGTTCGAAGGCGACGGCCAACTCTCAATCACTGAAGGGGGCACAGATCAACTGTATGCCGAGGGGTCCACGGATCGACTGGGCGCAGTCATCGCCAAAGGGGGAATGGGGGGTCAATGGCTGGCTGTAGAAAGCATCAACAGCAACACCTTGGATTCCTTCACCGTCAAACGCCATCTCACTGACCCCATCTTCAACGGATGTTCATCGACGTTCATTCGTGCCGATGGAAGTGCTCAGATTGAAACAAAACAGTTTACAGAACTTCGAGAACAAACAACGCTGTCTACACAGGCAGATTGGGAAGTTGATTTGCCCGACCCAATAGGACGCTACCGTGGCACAACGGTGAGTTACGGGGTTGGCGGTCTGCTTGGTGGCTTGGACACCTTGGCACCTGGGCTTGCAATGATGCTGCAACCGATCGAAGTTGGCGATCTGCTCGGCAATGATCTCATCGACAACGGAGCAACAGGCAGCAATAATGGTTGGGAATGGCGAGTCATCGGTATCGACGAATTTTCAGGCAACCCTGCATGGAAAGTCATCGCAACCCACCAAGACATTCGCACCTACTGTTTAGGCTCAGCAACCATGGAGTTGTGGATTGAAGAAGGCAA
>JAQXFM010000205.1 GCA_029250305.1 Candidatus Poseidoniaceae archaeon
TCTTGCGTGGGAACGGGGTATCGATGCTCAAATTCTTGAGCGTCTACATGCTTCTTATCGGCCTGCTTGTGATTGACCAAGTCGCAGTCCAGTGGTCCCAAACCATCGAGGAATTAGGCACCCAGTCTAATGACGACGAATGGGATCCTTCGTGGAATGAATCATGGCGAGGAACGCAGATCGTTTCGATCACAATTGGAGGCGAGGTGCATGCTGCTGGCGGTTTTGAAGGCTACACAAATGCGCTGGATTTAACGCTCGCTGCGTGCGAAGAACTCGGTGTGGAAATCGATACTGACGCCACGCGAATCGGTACATACGTCCTGTCCTTTGATGGAGAAACGGGTGAAGGCTGGGAATACACCCTTGACGGACGTTTAGCCACGCTAGCGTCCGATTATTCCGCAATTGATTCAACGACAAGAGTCGAATGGTCGCCTGTGGAAACGAGGTAAGCCTCAAATCGTGGGGGCTGGTGGGTTGAACCATGTTCCAAGCCCTCGGCACGCACGGCCCTGAACTTTCACCCACAATGGGCTTGGTTCTGGATGTGCTCCTTTTGGGTGCAGCCTTCTGGCTTTTGGCTGGGCCAAGCCGTCGTTCAGTCCATGATGTCGTTCTAATGGCGGCCCTCGTGGTCAGCGTGTCATTGATTCGAGTTGTGATGCAACCGCTGCCAAACATTCAACCCGTTACAGTGGCTTGTTTGTTGGTCGGCGCCCAACTTGGCGCCCGCCGTGGAGCGGCCTTTGCCGTCATGGTCACCATGCTTTCCAATTTCTTCATGGGCGATGGTTGGTGGACTCTCTTTCAAGCAGGCGGATGGGTCATGGTCGCAGTGCTTGGTTCTCGGCTTTCATTGGTGGTTGATGGAACATACAACGCAACTCGAACCTGCTTCGCCTCTCTTGGTTCCGCCTTCATCTTCGGTTTGGTGGTCTCTTTCTCGATCCTCGACGGAACCTTTGGTGTGGTTGACTTCCTCTTTTACTTAGCCAATGGTCTGCCATTTGACATGCTCCATGCACTGGGCAACCTCACCTTTGCAGTTTGGTTTGGCGCATGGTTCAGTTCAATCTTGAACGAACAGGCTTCATTGGATTCAATTGAACGGGCAGTGGTGGAGCGTCATGGCATCGATGCCTGAAGCCCCCACAATGGTGCTGATTGTTCGCGATGACCTCCGACTTTCGTCAGGGAAAGTGGCAGTACAATGCGCGCATGCGGCAGTGTCATGCACGTTAGCAGCGCGGAAATCACAGGCTCGCTTAGTCGAGCGATGGCGCCAATCGGGTGCGCGTAAAATTTGCTTGAAGGCTGAAAATCTGAGTGAGTTGCAGATGCTTGCTGGGCAAGCACAAACGGCTGGTTTAGTGATGCATTTGGTCAAGGATGCAGGCCATACAGAAGTTGAGCCAGGCACAATCACTGTGCTTGGAATTGGGCCCGGGCCTAGACGCTCCATCGATGCGCTGGTCGGAGATTTGAAACCATACTGACGGCACGACCAAACATGGGTCTACGCTCTTTCATCCACAAGATGACAGCACCTCGTCCATCAGGGCAGATTCCGAAAGGTGCCATGAAAATGGTGTTTGTTGTCAATCATGGTTTGAAGATGGGCAAAGGAAAAATCGCAGCGCAGGTCGGTCATGGAGCTGTGAAAGCTGTGATGAATGCTGGTGAAAAGAGTCCTGCCTCGCTGGAAGCGTGGCTTGCTACAGGGCAGAAAAAAATCTGTGTCAAGGGGAATGATGCTGATCATCTCGCTCGCTTGGAGCAGGAGGCAAGGCAACTCGATGTCCTTACGGCAAGCGTTCATGATGCTGGTCACACACAAATTCCGAGCGGCTCGTACACCATTTTAGCCCTTGGTCCCTGCGAAGAACATCAGTTGGAACCACTGAC
>JAQXFM010000248.1 GCA_029250305.1 Candidatus Poseidoniaceae archaeon
CATGTCACTGCTCATTTTGATGCGCCACGGCCAATCCATGTGGAACGCTGCCAAGTTGTTCACCGGCTGGGTGGATGTACCACTGACCAACGTCGGGATCGAAGAAGCCATTGCGGGCGGTCAGCAAATCGCTCATCTTGACATCGATGAAGTGCACGTTTCGACGCTCATTCGCGCTCAAATGACCGCCATGCTTGCGCTTGCCCAACACAACGGTGGGAAGACACCCGTGTTCCAGTACCCACAGCCAGAGGCTGGCGTAGATTCCGTTTCAGAAAACGAAGCGAGAATGATTGAATGGGCTCAGATCAAAGGCGATGCCGGCTCAGCAGAGTTGCTTCCAGTTCATGTTTCATGGCAATTGAACGAGCGAATGTATGGTGACTTGCAAGGGTTGAACAAAGACGCCACTCGCCAGCAATATGGAGATGAACAAGTGCACATTTGGCGACGCTCTTTTGATGTCCCACCGCCATCCGGTGAATCGCTCAAACTCACCGCAGAACGCACCATTCCGTACCTTGATTCAACGCTTGTGCCTGCACTTGAATCTGGCAACAATGTGTTTGTCGCAGCGCACGGTAATTCACTTCGCAGCATCATCATGCACATCGAAGGATTGAGTGAAGAGGAAGTGCTTTCCCTTGAGGTTCCAACTGGCCAACCGATGGTCTATGCATGGTCGGAGACAGGATGGGAACGCCGTGACATCTGAGCGAAATTTTCTCTCCCGCACGAATGTGCTGCTCGTTGTTGGGGCACTCGTTGCCCCCTGGCTGCTCTGTCAAATTTGGATCTTGACCAGCGCTGGTGACGAGCCGTTTGAAACAATGCCTCAATGCGAAACTAACAGCATGAATTGCGCACACCTCGGCGGCGGTTCTGATTTCAGAATGGATGAACTCAGTCTAACCATCGAAGCCCCGATTGAGGAGGTGCAAGCAAACCTCGATGACTTCATTGAATCCAATAATGGCGACGTGCTTGTGGAAGGTGATGACGAAAATGGTTCATACATTCACTTCGTTGTCCGGACGAGTTTCTGGCGGTTTCCTGATGATGTTGCCGTGTCATTGACCGTGATTGATGTGGACACAACACAGATTGAGTTGCACTCCCAATCTCGTTTGGGTCAAGGCGATTTAGGGGTCAATCCGGAACGACTGGAAACCCTTCATGCCTCGCTTGTGGCGTGATCGTTGAATTTGCTCCAGCCGTATGGATAGCCTTCTTCATCCACCAAAACGACGTTGACGCCAAGTCCGTTTTTGTGAAAGGCAATCAATTGTATTTCGTGAATTTTGTGGCCACTCGGTGCAACCCCGAGAACAGGAAGTTGTTGGCGTTGGAAAAAGGACCTGCGACGGGCTTTGGTTGGTTGTGCAACAGCCTCTTTGCCCACCCTTCTTCGTTGGCCTTCCACATCGTCAAACCATGGCAACGGGCCTTCTGGAGAAAACCTCAATCCGAGGATCATATCGATGCCTGCGGTTTCTTGTGCCGCATCAGCATCAGCGCCACTTGGGATGGCAGGGGCGTTTGGATGGGTATGCAACCAATGGGTAAAACGACCCGCGCGTGAGCCTCGTGAACTGGAAAACATGTCATCCGTCCAATCTTCAGGCAGGTGATGAACCGAATAGGAGTCGCCGCGATTCACAATGTGCGCCTCCTTGATTCGATACCCTTGGCCTTGGAATAGGTTTGACGTGCTCTCTTGTGCGCTGAATGCCAAATCCACTTCTTCGACATGAGGCGTTTCCGCATCGATGTCGAGTCCAACCAGAATTTCATCAGGAAGCGCTTGAAGTGCCCACCAAACGAGCGATTCGAACACTTCACCGGGAAGATGCACTTGAGCCGTGTAAGCCTCTCGACCGGTGTACGACTCCTCGTTGTACGTGGTCATCAACTCAACCAGCCAAGATTCCGCCATCGCCCTCGGCAATGCTAACATGCCCTCTTGAATGAACTGTGCGGAGGTCCATGGAGGGAAAGAATCTTTCAAAAGGACTGGTGTGCACCAACTACTATGGCGAGAAAGAAAGGGGGCTTTGGGCGTTTCCTTGGCGCCATTACCGGCACGCCATACGAGAAGCTGTTGAAACAAGTTGACAAACTTGTCAGTGAGTTTGAGGACGACGACCGAAAATTGGCCCGCAATCTCAACAAATTGGTGACCATGGTTGGTGAACAATACGAAGAGGAGAACCTCGATGAGGAGGAACACGATCTCATCATTGAAGCCATCGAAGAAGTTGACCCTGAAGGACGATCCTTTGGCAAACTCTCAGACGATGAAGATTCATTCTATGCTGGCAGTGTTCCAGATGCTCCTGAACTCAAGCGTGAGAAGCGTGCGAACCTCGATGACTTGATGCAATCCAAAGGCGACGAATTCCTCGGAAGTTACGGACGCGATGAATTCGAGGAATTCAAGGCTCGAATGAGCGACGATTTCTTGGCTGACTCTGACGATGCAATCCGCCAAGGTGACCATCAGGCCGAGATTATCACTGAGAATCGTGTCTTCGCTGACGCAGACGAGGAACTTGACCGACTAAAGCAACAGATCTCGCAAGAATCTGGAATGGTCGATCCAAACGCTGAGGAAGAAGTCCAAGAAGAAGAGGAAGAAGTCGAAGGGTATTCGATCGACGAGAACGGCGTTGAGTGGTTCGAGGACGAAGATGGATACTGGTGGTTCCGTGAGGAAGGCCAAGACGATTGGCAACCTTACGAGGAAGACTGAGTTTCTGGGTCAGTCGACCAGAACTGCACGATGAGGGACACCCAGAGTGCCAACACAATGCTTCCGAGGTAGACATTCCATTCGACCAGGCGACTTGCGAGTAGGATTCCAAGATAGAAAACGGCAATCGCTCCTGCCAAGCCAAGCATGATGAAGGGAGCGAATTTCTTTCTCGGATCAATGAAACTGTAGGCATAGTACCCTCCGCCCTTGTAGGCATAAAGGTAGGCAAAGGCGACGTAAACCAATCCCATTCCGACGCAAGACAAGGCGAGTTCAGGATACAAGACAGGTGCCATCAACATGACTTCAACTGCCAAAAACATGGCCGCGAAATTGTGCATCACCTGTTCGTGGTATTGGAACATGTATTGCGAATCGCGTTCCGAATCAACAAAATCAGGCAG
>JAQXFM010000258.1 GCA_029250305.1 Candidatus Poseidoniaceae archaeon
AAAGAAGGGCAGAGAGGGCCTTTGCATCGAGTGAATTGAGCACATCAGGGGCTTCTAACCACCCCTTTCGCGCTGCCATCACGCCGTAACTGATGTCGGCAAGCCCACGCAGGGAATGCGCATCGGGGTTGATGATGACTGGGACGCCAAGTCCCTTTGCATGCTTGCACAAACGCCAGTCCAAATCCAAGCGGTACGGGCTTGCGTTGAGTTCGACTGCCTTGAGGCGCCCCTCGTTGTTATGGTCGGCCATGTGTTCCAACACTGCAAACAAATCCACTTCGTAGCCATCTCGACCCTGAAGGATTCGCCCCGTTGGGTGGCCCAATACGGTTGTCGATGGATGATCAATGCACTTCAATAATTCCTCAGTGTTCTCTATTTCATCACGTGCTCGCCATTTGGAAATAGCGTGCACAGAAGCCACAGTGTAATCGAGTTGGGCCAGGACATCATCAGGATGGTCAAGCTTTCCACCCGGCAGGATGTCAGATTCAACTCCGTGGTACAACCTGAAGTCAACACCGTCGTCGGCCCATGCTTTGTTGTAGGCTCGGATGGTCGCACCTTGCTGAAGGAGGTCATCTGCGCTTGCACCGTTGGCGACCTTGAGCGTCGGTGAATGGTCGGCGATGCCCAACCAACTCCACCCGAGTTTTTGGGCGGTATCAGCCATTTCTTCGAGGCTTGCTTCACCGTCGGATAGCGTGGTGTGGTTGTGCCACGCCCCACGCATGTCGGCGTTTGTCACCAGCTTTGGCAATCCATTGTGCTGAGCAGCATCAATTTCACCTGTGTCTTCTCTCAGTTCGGGGGTGACCCATTCTAATTCGAGGTGCTTGTAAATGGCGGCTTCATCAAGGGCGTCAAGCGAATATTGCGCTGCTGCCATGCCTTTCAGGTCCCCTGCTTTGGCTTCGGGTATCAAACCAAATTCGTTCAATCGCAGGCCACGATCGATGGCTCGTTGGCGCATGGCAATGTTGTGCTCTTTGCTGCCGGTGAAGTATGCCAAGGTGAACGGAAACACACCAGGCGGCACCAACCGTACTTGTGCATCAATGGTTCCACCGCTTTCCAATTGTTCGTAGTCGTCACCGCCAATCGCATCGAGGACATTCGGGTCAATATGGCCAACAGTGAAGCCTTCTTCGAAAATGGTGGTGTCGAGGATTAAACTGATTTTAGAGTCGCCAGCACCTTTGACATCAGCGATTCCGGGGAGGCTAAGAATGGCATTGGCGACCCGTTCATGGTGTTCTTTTTCCACAGCGACGACCAAATCAAGGTCGCCAATGGTCTCCTTTCGACGTCGAGCACTGCCTGCAAGTTGGGCTTTTACAACGCCTTCAATTTGGCTGACGCGTGCCTCGAATGCTTCGCCATACATCAGACCAATGTCGAGCCTTCGTCGAGCACGGAAGCGAGCGAGCAAATCGATGCCATCCAACATTCTGGCTTGGGATTTTTTTCCAAATCCTTTCATCGGGGCGATTTTGTCGGCTTCTGCAGCTTCCCTGAGCGCTGCCAGCGAGTCGACGCCGAGTTCTTGGTGCATCAGTTTGATTCGCTTCGGACCAAGGCCGGGTATGCCAAGCATTTCGATCAGCCCCTCAGGCGTGGAGGCATGGAGTTCAATCCAATCACTGGGCCAACGGCCTTCGCCAACCACTTGGGTCAATGCAGAACCAAGTCCCTTTCCGATGCCCTTCATCTCGAGAAGTCGGCCTGTGGCCACCAGTTCACCCAAATCTTCGGTTAGAGAACCGAGCATACGGCTTGCGTTCTGGTAGGATCGAACCCGGAACACATTCGCGCCTTGCAGTTCCAAAAGTACAGCCACTTGGTGCAATGCATTTGCCACCTGGTTGCGGGAAAAGTAGGGTGGGCCACTCGGTCGTGGTTTTGGGAGTGAGAAACCGTTGCCTGCCATGGTTCTGCTGAACCGGCGACCCTTGTCAAAGATTGCGTTTGAAAGAATGTGGACTTCACATTGAAGAACTGCGGCCTCGTGCCTTTGGTATGGTCGACCCAGCAACCATCGAACGATTGGCGGAAGGGCTTTGTGGCCTATCTGCAATATTGTTCACCTTCATTGCGACCTTCTCTCGTTCTCCATCAGTGGAACAAGTCGTTCAGAACATCATCGCCCTCACCCTTGTGACGGCAGCGGGCGTATTGTGGTGGCTTTCCCTTTCGGGTGGCACGTTGTGGGGTTCCAACTACCTTCCGAAACCGTTGTCCGTGGTTTGCATTGTGCTTGCAATCTCTGCTCGAATGAACATCAAAGGCGAAAATGTGTCCTTCGGTGCGAATCCTCACACCATTGGCAAAGACAAAGGCAAAGGCGAAGAGTGATCAAACGATTTCGCCCTTGGGCTGTGGGCCTTCATCCTCAGCGGTAGAGTTTCCAGCCATGGCTTCCTTGGCCATTTTTTGGTCGATGAAGGTTCGCATGTACTCCGGCAACTCGCCGTTCACAAAGATGACATCGTTGATCGCTTCGAGTTTTTTGAGTGAATAATAGATTTGCATGGCCGTCATGGGCGTTGAGGAGCAACCATTGCAACCTCCATCCAGTGATAGCATGATGTTCCCATCGCTGGTGTCGAGCACTGTCACGACACCATCGTGTTCGTCAAGGATTTCTTGCACCGGCCCAATCTCGGCAAGCACCTCCTCTGCAGTGATGGTCATAATGCTGGGTCGGGTTTCTCCCCTTTCAACGATTGCTTGGTTGTGTGATTCAGAAAAGCCTCGTGGTGAACGCAGAACGGTCTGAAAAAGTGCGGAACGAGGTGTTTTACAGGGGGAACCACTTATGAGGGGTTCTTTGGTCGCCGAGGCACAGGTGTTCTATTATGATGGAAAATATACCAATGATTGCCGCTGCTACGGGTCTCGTCGGACTTGTGATTGCGTTTATGCTGTATCAACAAGTAAACAAAGTAAAGATCGACAATGACAAAGTTGCCGAAATCACTCAAGAAATCCAAGATGGAGCCATGGCGTTCCTCTTTGCAGAATACAAAGTGCTCACTGTGTTCGTCGTCGTCGTCGGTGCGGTCCTCGCATGGCTCAATGACATCGACACAGCAATCGCTTTCTTCGCAGGTGCGATTGCATCCGTAATCGCCGGATTCTCCGGAATGCGCGCTGCAACCTCTGCAAACGGTCGAACCGCAATGGCTGCTAAGAACGATGGACAAGCCGGTGCTCTCGCTGTTTCATACAACGGCGGAGCCGTCATGGGTCTTTCCGTTGGTGGACTCGGGCTCCTCGGTATCTCGCTCATCGCTTTTTGGCTCAGTGCTGGAGAAACAACTGATGGGGTAATGAACCCAGTCAGTGCTGCGGCAGGATTCGGTATGGGTGCTTCATCCATTGCGCTCTTCGCTCGTGTCGGTGGCGGTATTTACACCAAGGCTGCTGACGTCGGTGCAGACCTCGTTGGTAAGGTCGAAGCAGGTATTCCTGAAGACGACCCACGAAACCCTGGTGTCATTGCTGACAACGTCGGTGACAACGTCGGCGACGTCGCTGGAATGGGTGCAGATATCTTCGAATCCTTTGTTGGCTCGATTATTGCTGCAATGATTATCGCAAACGATTTCGAAGTTGGCACCGCTGGTGATTACGTCCTTCTCCCAATCCTTCTCGGTTTCATCGGATACACCGCTTCCATCATTGGTGTGTTCTCGATGTCCTTCCTCAAGAACGGCAAAGACCCAGCAGCAGCTTTGCGAAACACCACTTTCATCGCTGCGGTTTTGTTCTGGGCAGGTGGCTACCTCGCTATCAATCAAGGCCTGATCGAGGTCAAGTACGGCATCATGCACTCCGTTGTTCTCGGAAGCGTCATCGGTATCCTGATTGGCCTTGTCACCGAATACTACACTGGAATTGAACCAGTGTTCGGTATCAAGCCAAAGGCAATCCCTCACATTGGTGAAATGTCCAAGACTGGTCCAGCAACCAACGCAATCGCAGGATTGTCAGTTGGAATGATGTCGACGTTCATCCCAGTGCTTCTCATCTCTCTTGGTATCCTTGGAGCCAACAAGTTTGGTGGCGATGAATACGGTCTATACTGCATCGCAATGGCCGCAATGGGTATGCTCGGAACAGTGGGTGTCACAATGACTGTTGACGCATACGGGCCTGTTGCAGACAACGCTGGTGGTATTGCAGAGATGTGCGCTCTTGGCGACGATGTTCGCGCCATCACCGACGAACTCGATTCAATTGGAAATACAACTGCTGCGGTCGGCAAAGGATTCGCCATCGGATCTGCTGCACTCACTGCTCTCGCACTCTTTGCAGCATACACTGCAGCCATTGGTGCTGACAAACTAAACCTCGAACTCACAGAACCTATGGTTGTCATTGGACTTCTGATTGGTGGCGGTCTTCCATTCGTCGTGGCTGCAATGACCATGACTTCAGTCGGTAAGGCTGCGGGCGACATGGTCGTCGAAATCCGACGCCAATTCAGGGAAATCCCTGGTCTTCTCGAAGGCAAGGAAGGCGTGAAGCCAGATTCCCAAACCTGTGTTGATATCTCGACCAAGGCTGCTCTCCGTGAAATGGTCGGCCCGGGTGTCGTCGCTATCGTGGCTCCAGTCATTGTTGGTGTCATCCTCGGATTCAACGCCCTTGGCGGTCTTCTTGCCGGTTCCCTCGTCACAGGTGTGCTTATGGCGCTCTTCATGGCGAACGCTGGTGGCGCATGGGACAACGCCAAGAAAGCCATCGAACAAGGCCACATTGAAGGTGCTAAGAAAGGCGATGCTGCTCACGATGCCGCCATCATTGGCGACACAGTCGGCGATCCATTCAAGGACACCTCCGGTCCTTCGCTCAACATTCTCATCAAGTTGATGTCCATTGTTGCAGTCGTGATGGCTGGAACTGGAAAGCTCACAGAAACTGGTCTTCTTTGATACCCTTGCCAAGCGTTAGGCTCTTGAAGGCCTCACGGTACGCAGGAGCATGAAGGGAAGCCTACGTGCACTCGTCCTCGTGGCGCTGTTCGTCTGCTCGACCACACTCGCAGGCTGCACAGACGGTACAATGGCAGGCTCATCTGAAGACACCACAACAGAAGCCCAGAAGGCGCTTCCCGAGTGGGAAATCGGCGACCAGTGGCTCTACACATTCATCACGCCACAGTTTGGTGAAGACAGCGCTCGCTTGGTCGTCGCTGAAATCGATGAAGGAGAGGGCCTGTACCAATTGGGCATCTCATCTGAACGAGAAGCGCAACGCCATGCTGTGATCAACCACAATCCGTTTTTGGGTCGTGTCACCATGGATGGTTTGTCTGTGTATGAAAACGGAGAGGCACAATCTGTCTTTTCCTTCCCATGGACTGTTGGCGACAGTTGGACGTTTACGCTGCTCGGCCAAGAGTGGACCGCAACCACTGATTCCATCACCAACGGCAACGCACGTGTGACTGCTGTTTCTGCAGAAGGGCACGAGCTGAAGTACACATTCAGCGGCAGCAAGGGGTTCATGGAGACCTTTGTATGGACGGATGCTGAAGGCGTTCGTCAGTTGCGAATGGACCTCAACCTGGCTCGAAGTGGCTACACTGGCGATGTGTACTTTTACCGCGCTCGTGATTTACTCGATTCGCTGTATGAAGAGAACGACCAAGAAGTCTACGACACCTTCCTCGATGAAGGTCATCCAAACGATGGAGATTGGGACACGCTTGTGTGGTACCTCGATGTCGAAATTGCATCGATGGGGGCCTCCTCGGGATCGCTCACGATGAAGGATCATGCTGGCGCTTCTCCACTGACCCGTGCATGGGGCTCAGGTGCAACAGAGAAAGGAGCTATTGGAACCATCCCTTCGAACTCAGGTGAATACTCGCTTACCATCACAGTCCGTGGGCCTGAGTCGTTCATTCATCTCCGGGTAGCGGGCGCTCAAGTCTTCGAATACACCCTCTGAGGCGCTCTCATGCCGACCTTGGTGATGATGCACGGAATGACTGGCGATGCCAGCATGATGCGTCCATTTGCCGAAAAGGTCCTCCCCGAAGGATGGACGTTGATTGTTCCCGAGGCACGGTACATGCATCCTCGAAGGGGCCGTACATGGTGGCGGTACGAAAACGAAGACGCCGACGCAACACGACGGATGAATCTCTCGAGAAGGGAACTCATCGATGTTGATTCAAGCCTTTCACAACTCGAGCAATTGATTGCCGAACAGGCACCTATGGGACCTCTTGTTGTTGGTGGTTTCTCGCAAGGCGGTGCAATGGCTCAGGAAATGTTACAACTGCCAATGGCAGACCGAATCATCGGCGTGGTGGCCATTGGGACACGATTGGTACGCGGAATGGAACTGGGGCTCCGTTTGTCAGAACTTGATTCAAAACACCTGTTCTGGATGCACGGTGAGCGAGACGTTCGAGTGTCGATCCAGGATGGATGGGCGGTTGCTCACACCTTTGAAGCAGCAGGTTGGGCACTCGAATTGATTGAGCACAAAAAGGGCCATATGATTCCAATGGAGCATCATGATGCGCTCAAAGAGTGGCTCACTGCCTTAGGACAAGTATGACTGCAATTCGGTGAAACCACCGATGAAGACGGGTTGTTCCTGTCGTAGGTCAAGAATGACCGGCACGGTGCGGTGTCCGGTTGCCTCAACAATTTCATGTCGATCTGCATCGCCAGCGTCGAAATTCAGTTCGGTGAATGCAAGCCCTTTTCGCTCCAATAATCGCTTGGCAGCGGTGCAGTAGCCGCAGAAGTTACCAGTGTAAAGAAGGAAGTCTGTGTCTGCATTTGCTGCATCGTTTAGCACGACTGATTCGCTCATGGCACTCCGAATCGACGAACCTACTTGAACGCACTGAACGAACCACCAAATGCTCAGATTTGGTTGAGTGCATCAATGATTGCAGTTCGTGTATCTTCTTGCGTCAATGGGTTGCCCTGAATGATGGTCACTTGGGCGCCAGCCTTGATTGCAATGCTGGCGAGCACTTCGGAGGTGAGGCTTCCCATGCCGTGAACATCGACGAAGGTTGCGCTTGACGGTGCGTTTGGAACCTTTCGCGTTCCAGCGTACCCCGCGCCATCGGTGACCAAAACGACGCATTTCACCTCATTCATTTGAACAAACGTCATTGCTTCCCGCATTGGAGAAATCGTTCCTTCGAGTCGAAGCAAGGGATCTTCTGCCAGGTTGTCATAGGTGCAGATGAGCACCCGAGATGCGGCATCATCATCCGATGAAACATCGAACCCAGATTGCTTCACCCAGCCCTGGTGCGAATCAACATCGCCAAAGACTCGCACTCCGGCCATGCTTGTGGCTTCCTGTTGTGGCATGAAGTTCTTTTCATCGGCATCCTTGAAGCCAATACCACTAAGTGAGAGCAGAAAGGAAGTATAACTGGTGAATTTGTGCTTTACAATGCAAAACGGAAGGATAAAAAGACCACTCCCCTACCTTTTAGCATGGATGGGGAGGCGACTCGCAAGAAATTTGCAGTTTTCTGTTCCCTCGCCTTGTTTATTTTCAGTGCTCTTTCGGTTGCAATTCATCCCTCAATCGTTGAACTCGAGGACCCATTCACTCCCCTCGAAAGCACTCGCAGCACGGATACCGATGGCGACAACGTAAGTGACGTTGACGATTCCTGCCCAAACGGGGCAACCGGATGGAATTCCACATCCTTTACCGACCACGATTCAGATGGCTGCCGGGACTCAGATGAAGACTCAGACGACGACAATGATGGAGTGGCTGATGGGATCGACGACTGTCCGATTGGTGTGCTCGGTTGGACGTCATCGACATCCACTGACCATGATTCAGATGGCTGCAGAGACACCGCGCCTGAGGATGATGATGACGATAACGATTCGATTTCAGATGCCAATGATGATTGCCCAATGGGTGAAATCGGATGGACCCCTACGACCTCGTCAGACCATGACTCGGATGGGTGCAAAGACGACACCAATGAAGACCTCGATGACGATAATGATGGTCAGCCAGATGCCTTCGATGATTGTCCAACCGGTGAACTGAATTGGATTTCCTCGACCGCAACGGATCACGATGACGATGGTTGTCAAGACAGCAGCGAAGACACGGATGATGACAATGATGGGGTTGATGATGGCCTTGATGCTTGCACACCGGGTGACAGAGGTTGGACTTCCAACGCCGGCACTGATTACGATTCTGACGGCTGTCAAGACAGCAGTGAAGACACCGATGACGATGATGACAGCGTTCTCGATGCTGCTGATGATTGCGAAACTGGTGACATGAATTGGGTCCCATCACCCTCGACAGACTACGACAGCGATGGTTGCCAAGACAGCAGTGAAGACGCCGATGATGACAACGATGGTGTAACCGATGGAAGCGATGATTGCCCCACGGGTGACCTCAGTTGGATCTCAACTCCAGCCACTGACAACGATGGCGATGGCTGTCAAGATGCTTCTGCCGAGGACGACGATGACGATAACGATGGAATTGCAGACGGATCCGATGGTTGCCCAACAGGCGACGTTGGTTGGTCGCCGAGTTCTTCCACTGACTACGATTCAGACGGTTGTCAAGACAGCGGCGAAGACGATGACGATGACAATGATGGCGTTCTTGACCTTGCGCCTGACGTTTGCCAAACGGGCGATCTGGGCTGGATTTCAACGCCTTCGACCGATTACGACGGTGATGGCTGCCAGGACAATTCAGAAGACGAGGACAAGGACAATGACGGCGTCAACGATGATGACGACGACTGCCCAACTGGAAGTCTGAATTGGGTTTCCTCCAGCGCAACCGACAACGACGGCGATGGCTGAAGACGCTGGTGAAGATGGCGACGATGACAACGATGGACTCCTTGACGGCAGTGACGAATGCCCCGATGGTGATGTCGGATGGTCACCAAGTTCCACAACGGATTATGACAGCGATGGCTGCCGTGATGCGGGTGAAGACCCTGATGATGACAACGATGGTGTAGCCGACGGCTCTGATTTGTGTGCAAAGGGTTTGCTCAATTGGGTGTCAAACCCGACCACAGATGTCGACGGTGATGGTTGCAATGATGCAGCTGAAGATTCCGATGATGACAACGATGGAACATCCGATTCCAGCGATAACTGCCCTGTCGACGCCAATGCCAATCAAAACAACTACGATTTCGATTCTCTTGGTGATGTATGCGATCCAGATGACGACAACGACGGTGTTGACGATGTGGATGATAATTGTGCACAGGGTGCTCAGCAATGGGTGTCGTCCGCTGCGAATGATTACGATTCCGACGGATGTCATGACAGCACTGAAGACGATGACGATGACAATGACGGGGTCAATGACTCAGTTGATGATTGTAAAACTGGTGAATTGAGTTGGGTCTCAACAAGCCTCACCGACCGTGACCAAGATGGTTGCAAAGATTACTCGAACGAAGACTTGGACGATGACGAAGACGGCATTCCAGATACCTCTGATGACTGCCCACGCGGCAACATGGGTTGGACGCTATCGGCAAGCACTGATTACGACTCAGATGGATGTCAAGACTCAAGCGAAGATCTCGATGATGACAATGACAATCTCTGCGACACAGGCGGTAACTCCACCTACGGTGGCTCCCTCGTACAAACTTCAAGCAAATGTGACAACGGTTACGCCATCACTTGGGGGAATGGCTGGCGCTACATTGCTCCAGATGAATGCCCGAAAGGCAGCATGGGGTGGACAGTCAGTTGGACCACCGACCGAGATGGCGATGGATGCAACGATGCAAATGAGGATGCAGACGATGACAACGACGGTGTCGGCGATTCAAGTGACAATTGCCCATTCCATCACAATCCAACTCAGGCTGATTATGATTCGGATGGCGCAGGCGATCCGTGTGATGCTGATGACGATAATGATGGCATTCCTGATGCCGGATTTGACGGAAATTGGACCCTCTCCGACGACAATGACAAATGCAGGTTTGGCGAACTCGGATGGACTTCCAGTGTTGCAAATGATCACGACCAAGACGGTTGCCGAGACTCAACCGAAGATGACGATGATGATAACGACGGGCTACTTGACTCGAACGACGATTGCACCCCCGGCGATATTGGATGGACCTCAAACTCGACAACCGACTATGATGGTGATGGGTGTCAAGATGACCTCGAAGACATGGACGATGACAACGATGGTGTGATTGACCTCAACGATAATTGCCCAAAGGGATTGACTGGTTGGACGCCAACACTCACCAACGATTACGATTCTGATGGCTGCAAAGACGACACAGAGGATGATGACGATGATGACGACGGTGTCCTCGATGATGTCGATGTCTGTGTGAAGGGTGACATTGGTTGGGTCTCTTCTGGAGCTACTGACTATGACAGCGATGGCTGTCAAGATGCTCAAGAAGACCTTGACGATGACAATGATGGCGTTCGTGACACGGACGATGATTGCCGATTAGGCGAGCTCAATTGGACCTCGACACCAGCCAATGACTACGATTCCGATGGTTGTAGGGACCTCACCGAAGATCTCGACGATGACAATGACCTCATCTTGGATGTTGACGACCAATGCATGCCGGGTGACCTTGGGTGGACTTCAAATCTGAGTTCAGACCATGATGCCGACGGTTGTAACGACGCCTCTGAAGACGATGACGACGACAACGATGGTGTGATTGACAACCTCGACGATTGTCCAACCGGCGAAGTCGGTTGGATTGCAGTGAACCAAGACGGAGGTGGCGTGGTGACCGATTATGACGACGATGGTTGCCGCGATGCAAGTGAAGACATGGACGATGATAACGATCGGGTCTTCGATCTTGACGACTCGTGTCCTAAGGGTATTGATAATTGGCCGCTTTTACTTTCTCCTTATTCCGACCATGACGGCGACGGCTGCCTGGACCAGTTCCATCCCTCCTACAACCTAGAAGAAGACTTGGATGACGATGATGACGGTGTTCTCGATGTCGCCGACACATGCCACTACGGCGATATCAACTGGATCAGCAGCATTATGACGGACCACGATGCTGATGGCTGCCGGGATGAAACTGAGGATGACGACGATGATAATGACACCATCACCGACTCTGAAGATCAATGCCCTCGAGGCGATATTGGCTGGCTGCCATCCGCTGAGACCGATTTTGATTCCGACGGATGTCAAGATGACATGGAGGACGATGATGATGACAATGACGGCGTGACAGACTACCTCGATTTGTGCAAAAACACAATCCTTGATTGGACCTCAGAAGAGGGGACCGATCACGATTATGATGGATGCAAGGACGATGTTGAGGACGATGACGACGATAATGACGGCGTTCTTGATGACGTTGATGATTGCCCGACCGGTTGGATTGGGTGGCTCTCAAGTCCAGTCGCTGGTCTCGATTATGACCAAGACGGCTGCTATGATCAATACGAAGATGATGATTGGGATAATGATGGCATGCTCAACGGTCAAGACGCTTGTAAAGCAGGTGCTTTGGATTGGACCGCTGGTCCAGCCACGGATTATGACAATGATGGGTGTCAAGACTCCACTGAAGACTCAGACGACGATAACGACATGGTGCCCGATATCTTTGATGACTGCAGCAAAGGTATCATGGGTTGGATTTCATCTGAACTCACTGACCATGACGGCGATGGTTGCAACGATGCTGAGGAAGACGAAGACGATGACAATGACACGTTCTTGGATACAGACGATGTGTGCCCTCTTGGGTTTACCAACTGGGAGCCAACAGATATGCTCGACCGGGATCAAGACGGTTGCCTTGACCAGCAAGAAGACGACGATGATGACAACGATGGTGTCCCCGATGCAGACGACGATTGCCCAGTGGGTGACGTTGACTGGACTTCCTCCTTAGTGACCGACTACGACACCGACGGTTGTCAAGACATGAACGAAGATCTTGATGACGATAACGACTTGGTTCTCGATCTATCCGATGATTGCCCAACTGGTGAGCTCGGTTGGATTTCTTATGAGGAAACTGATTTCGATGGCGACGGTTGTCAAGACCTGTCAGAGGATTCGGACGATGATAATGACTTGGTTCCTGATACCCTTGATTTCTGTGGAAAGGAGTCCACCAACTGGGAGTCAAACATTGAAACTGATTTCGATTCAGACGGATGTGAAGATGAATTCGAAGATGACGACGATGATAATGATGGTGTCCCTGACTACCTCGATGCATGCAAACGTGGCGAGATGGACTGGATTTCAGATCCAGTGTTGGATTACGATGCTGACGGTTGCCGTGACTCAGACGAAGACCTCGATGATGACAATGATGGCGTAGCTGACATCGATGATTCGTGCCAGAAAGGTGATCTGGAATGGCAATCGTTCAACCAGACGGATTCTGACGCTGATGGATGCCAAGATAAGACCGAAGACATCGATTATGAAGATCCAGAAGACAACAATGAAACGGGCATCGACTGCAACCCATACATCACTACCTGTGAGGATGATGCAGAAGAAAAAGAACCGGACGCAGACGCCACATCATCAGAGGAAAGTGTGCGAAGCATGATTCTCGGCTTGTTAGCAATGGCGTTGGTCCCAACCGGTCTTGGTGCCTTACTCATCGCTTACAGGATTCAATGGTAGCCTTCGTGATACCTCCGGATTAAAGAAGGACGGCACGGTGGAGCCCACATGAAGCAAATCGCTATTCTCGTTGCCTCCTCAGGGTCGAATGCAGAACTCGCAAATGAGTTCGAGCAGCGCCTACTCACCGCAGGGGTCAACTCACATATGATTCTCCTCGACGAGCTGAACTTACCACTTTACACAGCGGCGATGGATAAATCGAATCCTCCAATGCCGATGTTCGTAGAGGCAGCACACCAAGTCGAATCTGCAACAGGGTTGATTGTCTGTGCTCCTGAGTACAACGGATCCATGCCGCCAGTGTTGAACAATTTCATTGCATGGCTTTCCACTCGCAGCGATGATTTCCGCCAACACTTCAACGGCAAGCCAGTTGCTTTAGCCACTCATAGCGGCGGCGGGGGTCACAACCTCACGACCTCCATGCGCATACAGTTTGCACACCTTGGAGCAAATGTTCTCGGGCGAGTGGCCATTGTGAATTCCAAGAAACCAATCAACCATGCCACGATTGAAGCGCTTGTCCAAGGGGTGATTCAATGAATCGCCGATCCTTGAAAACAACAGTACCCACTCACACGGTTCTCGAAGGCGGAGGTTTCCCCGTTCGTCGCCCAGCAGCCATGGGCTCACTGATGAGCCCGTTCTTACTGCTCGATGAAATGGGGCCGGTTCATTGGGACCCCTACGCTGCAATCGGTGCTCCAGATCATCCTCACAGGGGTTTTGAAACGGTGACGTACATGATTCAAGGTGCCATGCAACACCGGGACAGTGCAGG
>JAQXFM010000271.1 GCA_029250305.1 Candidatus Poseidoniaceae archaeon
TGGATACAACAAGCACAGCGATGGTGTTCTCACCCGTGGCATGTTCGAATGGGATCCAGTCAAGGACAAGCATTACTTCCGTGGTATGTTCCAAAGCCATTTGCTTGAGAATAAAATCGCCGCAATGGCTGGTTTTGCAAACAAGCGTGACATTTACGACGAGATGCTCAAGCGAGCCGCTGCACTCCAGAAGATGGTCGATCGTGACTTGACGCATTACGACGATGTGTTCGATCTGTTGGGAATTTACTACAACAGCGGCTGGGACCACTTTGACCGTGCCATCGATTCATGGAAGGGCATTAACCACGATTGAGGGATGATGTATGCAGCGAATGTCGATGTGGCAAATCGCTTTGCGGCGGCTTGAAATGCCGGTGCTGCGCTTCCTCGCCTTGTTTGTCGGTGGAGCGGCAGCCGCAGGTTTCTTCATGGCGATCCTCATCATTATTGCCACAGGTGGATTGGCAGAAGGTGCATTGTTTTCCGGCTTCTCTGGTATACTCTTACTCGCACTCCTTCCTCTGTTATCCGGTGGGGCAGCGATTGTGTTTCCTATTCTCGATGTGCAACGATCCGCAACACTCATCGAAAAGGAAATGCATATGTTCATCACTCGAATGGGTATTCTTTCGCTTGGTGAAGTCGGTGCGCAATCAATCTTCGATATTCTCAAGCAGATGCGCGACTATGGTGAATTGGCAACTGAAGTTCAACGGATTGAAACTCTTGTCGATAAATGGCACACCTCGCTGCCTGAAGCTTCACGAATTGTAGCCCAACAAAGTCCAAGTCCTCTGTGGGCTGATTTCCTCGACCGAATGGCGTTTTCCATTGAAGCAGGTCAACCAATCGATGAGTTCATGCGCTCCGAACAGGAGACAATTGCAGAGCAATACACCACTTTGTACGACACACGTCTGGAATCCGTTGATACAATGAAGGAAATCTATGTCTCGCTGGTTTCTGCGGGTTTGTTTGGATTAGTGATTGCCGGCATCCATCTCGTGCTGTTTGAAACGGGTTCACCCACGGATGCACCAATCGAAATTGCAAGCCGATTGCGCTTCCTTCTCCTTGCGGGTTTGTTGTTCACAATCGTCCAAATTGGTGGCGTGGTGTCATTTAATTCGACCATTCCGGAAGATCCTACCTTTGCCCGTGATGAAATGGATACGCCGTTCAGGGTCAACTTCCTTCGTGCGTTGGTTGGCGCCAGCCTCATCACAATCGTTCTCTTTGCAATCACAGTCATTGTCATCTTGGCTTCATGGCAAGAAGTGAGTGCCCAGTGGGATCGTTATGGTCTGTTGCTGGTCGTTGCCCCACTCTCTCCGATGCTGATTCCAGCCTTCATGGTTGGACGTGAGGAAAGCCAAGTCCTTCGTCGGGATGAAACATATCCTGATTTCATCCGTGCCTTGGGTGGAACCGCTCAAGCACGGTCTGCCGAGCCATCAGCGACCATCAAGGCCCTTCGTGGCATCGACTTCGGGGTGCTTGACAACTCCATTGACCGGTTGGAAAAGCGCTTGTCAACGCGCATTGATTCAGACCGGGCTTGGGATTATTTCACAGCTGATACCAATTCCGCAGTTATCTCAAGATACACTCGTATCTACATCGAAGGGTCCCAATCGTCTGGTCAACCAGCAGCAACAGCAGAAATGGTCTCTCGTTCTGTTGGAAACCTTCTGTCCCTGCGACGGCGCCGTGCGCTCTCAGCAAACACAATGCGAGGTGTGGCACTTGGTTTGCTTATTGCGACCGTAACTAGCCTCAACGTAACCATCGCAATTGTGTTGAAACTTGGCGATTCGATTGCCGGTGTCGCTGAAGGATTCGTTGAAACCGATGTGTCCGCCCTCTCACGGTTTGGTTCGGACTTGGCACTGCCAGTAATGGAAGATGCTTCGGCTGTTGGCGAGAACATACGGATGTTCAAAATCATCGTTTCAATTCTCATTCTCTTCCAAGTAGCGGCGGTTTCCATGATCTCGAACCGCCTGCGAGGTGGCGGAAGGACCACCGCTCTTGGTCAGGCCATTCAATTGCTGTGGGTTGCAGGAATCACCTCGTTCCTCACCTCGGTTGTTCTCGAAAGCGCCTCGGCAATATTCGGTGTCTGACTCTTTTACAACCGAAACACAATAACTTCCATCGAGATGGGGAGCCATGCAAGGATTGCCTCAGCCACCTGCTCCCACCGCCCAACCTCAACCCGCTCCAGTGTCTCCTTACCAGCCTGCGAAGGGGTTCGACAAGACAAAGTTAGCCTATTCCTTTGAGCGATGGCTCATGATTGGAATCATTCTCATCCTTGCAGCAACGTTGTTTGTTCAAGTGGTGACGATGTGGGGTCCTCCCGACCAACCGGCCGCTGATGCTGGCCTCGAGGAATTGAGTCAATACCTCGAAGATGTCGACGGTTACACGGATCTCAACAGGGTTGTCTCGTCCATTGGTGTCATCCTTCAAACTGTAGGAATGGGTCTCATTGGATATGCGCTGCTTCGAGAATCGCACACTGCAACAAGTCATCACACTGCGCTTCGAGTCACTGCTCTAATCCTCGGTGTGCTGGTCGTTGCGAACTTGGCAGCTCGAAGCCTCAACATTCTTTGATCAGCGTCGTGCTTCTTCGGCGATTCGCTTTTTTGTCGCAGCCCAAGAACAAATCGGGCACTGTGTCAAATCATGCCGGCGTGCTGGACAGTACTCTCGACCGAAAAAGATGATCTGGAGATGGAGTTTATTCCAGAGTTCTTTCGGAAAAATCGCCTTCAAGTCCCGTTCTGTTCGTTCAACCGTGGTGCCATTGGAAAGTCCCCATCGAGCCCCGAGTCGATGGATGTGGGTGTCAATGGGAAAAGCAGGGATGCCAAATGCTTGGGCCAATACGACGCCTGCAGTTTTATGGCCGACTCCAGGAAGGGCCTCAAGCGCCTCAAAAGAGTCTGGAATGATGCCATCATGGTGCTCGACAAGTAATTCAGAAAGTCGTTTGATGTTCTTTGCCTTGGTGGGTGCCAAGCCAACTTGACGTATGTCTTGGAGGATGGTTTCTACTGGGAGTTCTGCCATTTTCTGAGGCGTGTTGGCCTTCGCAAAAAGGGCGGGTGTGACCTCATTGACTTTGAGGTCAGTCGTCTGGGCGCTCATGAGCACCGCAACCAAGAGTTCGAAGTGGTTTGTGTGGTCGAGAGGGACCGGCGTCTCGGGGTAGAGTTCCTCCAGCATCTCCACAATGCGTTCGGCTTTCTCTGAACGCTTCATGGCTTTTCACGCTCAGTTTGGATCCATCTTGATCGAGTAGGCCTCGCCCGTCTTCCATCCAAAGATGAGACCTGAGATGACAGACAGCATTGGGATGCCGTTGCAAACGATGCTCTCAACTGGCTCGGTGACCGCTTCCCCGCCAGCGAGGTACCAGATGACGAAGCCCAGAAGGATACCGGGGATGAGCATGACGCCCCCCATGATCAGTGTCCGCAACATGCGCATGCTTGGAGGAAGAGGCGGCGAGTCAAGAAGGTGTGCATCGCACAACAGGCTCAAAGAAGGGCAGAGAGGGCCTTCGCATCG
>JAQXFM010000272.1 GCA_029250305.1 Candidatus Poseidoniaceae archaeon
ACTTGCCATGGCGGAAGTGGATTGGCTGGAATGAAACAGTTGCACAAACGAGAATTCGTATTTTGTTGGACCACGATGAAATCCAGCCAGTCTTCGAACCACCGAATTTCATTGGAGGCTGGTTCGAAGCGGGCCGCACCGAAGTTTCGCTCTTCTTCGGAGCGATTGTGCTTGGCCTTCATGCCATTGCCCTCGCAGGCGCAGACAACAGGGCTCAGGCAACGTTCATTCTCTTCCTCATAGCCATGGGATGGACCCTTGCAGCCTCATGGCAACTTCAGAGGGTCTTGCTCACTGAAAACGCGTTGGAACTGGCACGCAAGGATGTTGACTTGGAAGCCGATGCCGAGGTGGCTTACTCTGATGATGACACCTCAACCAATCTTCTCGTCGATTCGGTGACCGGACTCCGTGGCCGTCCAGATCAAATTGTGATTGTGGATGGTGAATTCATTCCCGTGGAACAGAAGACTGGAAAAATCCCGAAACGACCTCATGCCTCCCACCGCATGCAAATTTTAGCCTACCTTCACCTCGTTGAAGTAAGCACCAAGAAAAGCTCTCCATATGGAGTGCTTCGTTATGGAAAGGAGAACTTGCACCAAATCGATTGGACACCTGATGCAAAACAAGAATTGTTTTCGGCAATCTCGGAAATTCAACGCTTGATGGTTGAAGGTGGGGCAAAGAGGAACCATGAGCGGCCCGGCAAGTGTGAGCATTGTTCACGTAGGTATGCGTGTGGCGACTCACTGGTGTGAGCCTACTCGCATTCATTGTTCGGTGGGTAGATGATGCATGTGTTCTGCACGCTTACCGTGATTGTGAATTGATCTTGTGCAGCCGTTCCCGGTACGCCAATGCCACGGGCTTCGACTGAGAGGGTCCAATCCCCAATTGCCAAAGTTTGGTCGGGATTAATTTCGACGGTTGCTGGTTGAACGTCTTGGCATTCATTGAGTTCCCATTGTATGTTGCCAGCCGGATCGACAAGCGTGGCCTGCACGTATCGGGTGAATCCGTTATCAAAGCACGCAATGGTGTCCGAACCAGTGATTGAGACCTTCCTGTAGATGAGGATCTGAGTGGCATCGGCTCGAACATCGAGCTTCGAAGTGTTGGTGTAAGGTTCGAGTTCGATGCTGTCAAAGACGTGGCTCAACATCATGCTGTCGACGGTGATTGAAGGCTTTGCTTCACCCCGCATGGCCTCGAGGCTCTCTCTGGCTGGAATCAATCCCAGACACCCAGCAGTGGTGGACATGAAGAGCATGAGAACCAACGCCACTGGGAGCAGATGCCGCTTCATGGTTCACGCCAAGGACGCCTTCCATATCAATTCAATGCTGGTTCTTGCGAGGGGTTGAAAATCAAAAACCCCTGGCTTGACACGCCCGAATGACGTTTGGACCTGCCGAGCGAAAGCTGTGACGTACCCTATGAAAGCCGACGGGCGCCCTTCATTTCACCCGATCACTCGAACTTTGCGCCGCATGTACCGCACTCTTTGGCATCCATGGCCAAGTCTGCACCGCAAGCCCCACATTCTGACATTTGTGGTGCCTCAGCGGTTCGACGGCGTGGTGCACGGCGTCGGGCTGGCTTTGGCTTGGAAGATTCTGGGTTCTCCGATGTAAGTGGTTTCTCTTCTTCATCAGCGTTCTCCCATGTGAAATCTGCCGTTGTGTCGGAGACCTCGTTTCCTGCCATCGAGGAGTCTGTGAGTTTCATGCCGACGTGGACCTTATCGCCAGGCATGATGCCTTCTTCACCTGTAATTTCGTACAGACGACCCCGGATCTTGGCGTCACTTGCACTCAATTCTGAACCGTCATCGCCATCATCCTTGAGTGAGATTACATCGTCCTTCGCCTTCAGGATTGCATCGATGTCGATGCCTTCATCTCTAAGTTGATCCATGTTTTTGAGGGTGGTCGTAACGGTGTTATCGTAGGCTTCTAATTCCTCTTCGGTCATGTTTTCACGCTCAATCTCTTCAGCGTTCCTGCGATCATAGGCCGCTTCGACTTCTGCTTCCGCCGACGCAAAGTTGGAATCCCACTCTTCTTCGAGGTTGTCTTCATCGTATCCAAATTCCTTGATGGTTTGAGCAAAGTTTTCCGTGCCTTCAACAATTTCATCTTTGTCTTCTTCTTCAGGAAGGGAGACCATTTCCTTGACCTTCGGTTCCCTGCGTTGGCGTTGTTCAAAGTAGGATGCAACGTCTTGTTCTGCGCCACAATAGACACAATTGTCCAACAAGTCTGGAATTGATTCACCGCACTCATCGCAATCGTGGAATTGCTTCCTTGCCTTCTTGAGATTGAAGGCACAGTGAGGGCAACGGTCTTCGTCGCCTTCAAGTTCGCCATCGCAGGCTGGGCAATAATCGAAAATATCCCGTTCAACTTCTTCTTCACGGTCCCTTGTCATCAAAATTGCAGCAACAAGAACACCAATCAACACAAGCGCACTCAAGCCAATGATGGTGAACGTACCCAGTTCCGAATTTGAGTTCAAATCCTCAATGGCGTCATCGGTTAACACTGTTGCGAAGGTCCGGGTGAAGGTTGTCGTCACCGTTGGGTCGGATGGAACAAACCTCACGGTTGAGAGAGGTGCGTAAGCAACAAAATCGCATGTCAAGGCAGCTCGATCTCCGCGATTTTCAACAGTGACACTCGTGTTTCCAAGCATCTCATTGTTTCCGTCAATGCAATCAAAGGTCAGGCTACCAGTTTCAGTGCTGGTCAATTCAATGCCGATGGTGTATGTTTCACCGGCATCGAGAGGAGAAACGGCCAAGTTTGCTTCATCGTCGAGAATGCTGAATGAAGAAAGCCACCATTCGAGTCGGAGTTCAGCTTCAACAGAGACAGTGCCTGTTGCTTCATTGTTGAGAGGGTTGTCGTCCCAACTGCCAGCGAGCGGCACCCAACCTGCAACGAACGTGGCTTCGTGGGCACCAAGGGAGGTTGTGAGTTCAACATCCCATGTGATGGTTTCACCTTTGTCGAGGTAAATGACCGGCGACTGGCTGTCAGTGCCTTCCCACGTGTACTGCAGTCGTCCGGAAACTCCGATGTCACCATTGTTGCTCATGCTGACTCTCCATAGCACTTTATCGCCGGAATTCACGGAAGGACTGTCTGCGATTGCAATCGGGTCAACGAAGACATCTGGGATTGGGAAAATCGAGAGAGAAGTTGTGCTTCGGTCGTTTTCAGTCGACTCTTGGGTAAAGGGGGCTGTGCCGAAAGGATCGATTTGTGCTGTGACTTGGTGCTGGCCTACTGGCAGCGCACTGAGGTCACTGGAGGTCAAAGTGTGGCTCCAGTCTGCTTCAGCGTAGCCTGCCCCCGTGAGGGTCACAGTGAACGGAGTCGAGGTCACGAGTCCCCCGTTGCCATCTGGAATTTCCAGCCACATTGGCACATCAGAGGCACCGCTTCCGTTGGTTCGGGCAAGTCGGCCAGAAACAACCCATGGCCCTTCGAGTGCACCTTCTTCGATCGCAACACTCATTTCGCCTTGGTGATAGACATCCATGCGCGTTTCAACGGTGAAGGAGACATCGGTTTGCTTGTTCACCTCAGAAGACTCTTCAACGGCGCTTTCGTAATCCGGCGTTGCATAAATCGTGTGAGCACCGCTTGCTGGTGCAGCAAAGGTCGTGTTGACCCAAGCCGAAGAACCTGCAGCGATGGAGGGCGTGGCAAGGTCTTGGTCCGGAGAATCTGGGAGATCCAAGTGAAGCACGCTCGCACCAGCAGGCTCGCTGCCGGTGTTTCGAACAAGGGAGGAAACGGTGACGGTATCGCCAGCGAAAATCCCGGAGGCTGGAGAGACTTCGAGGGTGGTGACCTTGAGGTTTGGTAGACCAGTGACCGTGAATGGCACATAGAAATCCATGAAATTGTTTGAATCACGTGGGTATTCCACCAGGATGTGCACCTCATGTTCACCTTCGATCACGTTGATCCACTGGGTTGAAACTTCTGCAGTTGTTTCCCCGTCGATGTCCACCCTTGCTTGATCGAGGATGTTGCTCGGGCTCTGAGATTCCTTGTAAAAGGTGTACTCAACGTCAGTCGCATAGGTCTGTCCGCTGTTGTACAACGTGAGGTATATGGTCACCGTATCGCCTGCTTGCGGGGCAGATGGTGACAAGGCCACAGTCGATGCGGAGGCTTGAATGTCACCAACTTGTTCAGCGTTGACCCCAAGCGGCAACGACGCCATTCCGAGCAACAGAATCACAACAAGGGCCTTCCATGTGTTCGCCATACATAGGGATGACACCCTGCAAAGCACTTGAACCCATCTCAAACAGATTCAAAAAATCGTTGTTCCGAAAAGAATTTTCATGTCGCCATTGAGCCTCGGCGTTGATGGTTTTCGACCCATATGACGACCCCTCAATCGCCCACCTTTCTCGATTCGCAAAGGGGAGCATTGAAGGACAACCTCACCCGTCAAGGGTCCATGGGAAGGACCGCGGTGACTGCGTTGCTCGTCTTCCTCTTGGTTGGCATGACCGCCTCCCCATTATGGCAGCCCACAGAAGCACCGCCTGCTGCTCTGCAGGAAAACGTCCCAATGGCAACCTCCTCGAACCTCGTGATGAGCTTCTCAAACGGCCCATCAACCGGGGATTCGATCACTGGTCAATACCAATTGACCTTCTCCTTAACCGGCGATGCAAATGTGTCCTCAATCCTGATTGAAGCCTCCGATGACGGGGCATCATGGTCCTCAGTAACCAACCTCACCAGCGTCCCATGGCTGACCTATTTTGACACAACCGCATACACCAACGGCAGCTACACCCTCCGTGCAACCGCTTGGGATGACGATGTCAATGAAAGCGTCGTGGTGACCTCTGATACCTTCTCTATTGCCAACCAAATTCCACTCATCACCATCTTTACGGCGCTCAACGCCGAAGCAGGCAGTGGGGATTCCGCAAGTGACCGAGCCTGGTTTGGAATTGATGCTGATGAAGCAATTGCATTCCGTTGGGGCGCAAGCGATGACGACCTCACCTACGCCACACTCACCAATGTCCCCGGCCCGGGCGCACCCTCCAATGACGGCCCGACATCCCTCAATTACGGATGGGACTGGTCAAGTGGGGCCATGAGCGAGGGAATCTACAACCCGAAACTCACCGTCCATGACGATTCAGGTTTGTCCGCCACAGAAACGATGTTTATCGGAATCGACCGAACTGGCCCAACACTGAGCGGCCTCACCGTTGGTTCCGGCTCGACATGGCAGAACAGCGGCACCATCACCATCAGTGGCCTCATCAGTGCTGCTGACGATGGCCAAGGAAGCGGCGTTGCCTCGTGCCAATACAGCACTGATGGCACAACGTGGACAACCGTCACCACCGACGCTGCTTCATTTGAATTTACAGAAGGAAACCACACTGTTCAATTCAGGTCTGTGGACCGGGTCGGGAATGTTGGTCCTGCATCTGATGTAATTGTCCGAATCGATCAAACTGCACCCGAGCCAAGCGGATGGATTGTTGACGAACTCACAACGAGTCGAGTTGGACCTGCCAACGTGAGTTTCAACGCTCAAGACGACGGCTCTGGAATCGATTTGACCGCTTCGTACATGCAGTATGGTTTCGATACAAACGGCGTGGGTCAAACGCCAGACCTTTCTGGCCGATGGTTGAACTTCGGCGTTCCGGGACTTGATGCCACTGTGGCCCTGTCAAATTGGGCGACGAAGTCCCGTCAGCACCTCATGTTCCGTGCAGTTGTGGTGGACCAAGCTGGCAATGAATACAGTTCGAGCCCAAGTTCGTTCCAAATCCTTCCCGGTCTTGATTTGTCGTGGAACAGCACACAAACCAACCTCGACCGCCTGATTGTCCGACCTGGTGAAAACTCAGGAAACGTGACCATCACCAGCGTTTTAGAAAGCAATCAAGACTACGGTGGCAGCATTGTGGTGCGATTGGAGTCAGCTCCTGCCGATCGAACGTCCTCAGTCAGTTGGACCGTGATGGAGGCGAGAACATTGCCTTCAGGAACTCTTTCCGACAGCACTGAGACGCTCATCTGGAACTACACGGTTCCACAGACCGGTCAGTATGATTTACGACTCGTCATCGACTACCTCAACGTCATTGACGAATACGATGAAGGCAACAACAACAACCACTTGGTGGTCACTGGGGCATCGATTGGTTCACCCGGCCTTGTGCCCTCTTTTGCGCCTTCAATCATCATCCTCTTGCTTGTTGGAGTTGCTATTGGCTTCCTCCAGCGCCGTACAAGAGTTTGAAAAGAGGTCGGCCGCAGGCTCAGCCATGCGACAACCCCTACCTCGTGTCCCAATGGACCGCATAGCGGTGCTTATCGGCGCAAAGGGGGCAACTGCGAAGTCGTTGCGTCACGCAGCTGGATGCAAGACGCTGGACATCGACTCGAACACCGGCGATGTCGAAGTCGAATGGGGTGCACCGGGTTCCTACGACCCAGTCAAAGCCATGAAATTCCCGGATGTCATCAAGGCTATTGGCAGAGGCATGGCGCCTAAGGCTGCCATCCGCTTGCTCGATGATGATCATTTCTTCGAACTCGTCGACATTCGTTCCTTCGTTGGAAAGCGCTCCAACCAACAACGACGCATTCGGGCCCGAATCATCGGAAGCCAAGGTAAAATTCGCAAGTTGATCGAAAACTTGACTGATACACAAATCACAATTTACAACTCCACCGTGGTTCTTGTCGGTGAAGAAGACGGCCTTGCTGCTGCTCGCCAAGCAATCGAGATGCTTGCTGGAGGAGCGGAGCACGGCACTGTGCTCAATTTCCTCGAGCGAGACCGACGGCGCAGTCGTTTGGTCAATCGAAGCCTCGACACCATCGAAATCAAATCTGACCCCGTACCGCAAGCAGGTGGGTTCGAGAACCTCGTTCCGGGGCTGGCCGATGTCTCCAATCGACGCAGCCGACGCATGCGTGCGGCGCAAGTTGATCCTGAGGACGAAGGCGCTGTCGAAGCCATGATGGAATTGGCCGATGACGAACAAGTCGAATGGGAAGAAGAGTGATTCACTCTTCTTCGTCGTCAAACTCAATCTGTTTGACATCATCGAGGTTCATATTGAGGACCTCATACATCGCCTCTGCCAATGTCACTTCGATGCCGTTCTTATTGGCCCATTCGACCAGACGAGTGACGTCACGAACAAGGAACTCCTCTGCCTTCGGGTGGCCTTGAACGACCGCTTGGCCAACATCAATCACAACGGCTCTGTTTTGGTGCCACAAGATGTTGAACGGAGAAAAATCACCGTGAACGAGGTTACTTTTCTGCCACGCTACAGCTAAGAATTTGAGCAGGTCTTCAAACACAGGCTCCGGCTCTTCCACATGCACTTCCCTCAATTTGGGAGAAGAACCAGTTTCATGACCTAAATAATCCATCACGAGAACGTTCTTGTGAATGCCAAGAGGCTTTGGAACGTTCAATCCCCAACGAGAAAGCCGAGAAAGATTGCGATGCTCTTTGCGCACCCATATGTCGACAAGGTCCCGATGCCTTCGTCGAAGACCGCCAAAGCGTGGATCACCTTCGATGTACTGAACAAGGTTCTTGAACACCGCATTGGATGTGTGGAAGATTTTCACCGCCACCGATTTTCCATCGATGTTTGTTCCATGGAACACGTGCGCTTCTTTGCCTCGGGCAATTGGATAATCCAGGGTGTCGATGACGCCTGTTTTCATCAATTTGTAGAGCGACATCAACGTAAGACGGTCAAACACCTGATCAAACACACGCCGGTCGACCCAATCGAAGGAACCGGTCCCCATGGCTCCCTGAATTTTGTTTTCGATGTCGCTGAACATTCGCTTGTAACGGGCCTCTTTCATCCAGCCATAGCTGTTCTGCTTTGAGGCAAGGTTGCTGAGAAATTTATCCTCTTCCGACGAAGCGTATTCGTCGTCGAGGTCTTGAGATCGAGAAGAGCGTTTGCCCTGCTTTTTGTTCCGGCGATGGTTGTGACGGTTGTGCTTGCCTTCGTTCAACTCATCCCAGTTGTCCTTGGTCATCAAATCACCACTGGAACGCCATAGGCCTCAATTCATTCAGCCAAAGAGGTCTTCCAAGTCCTCATCGTCATCGTCGTCCTCTTCGCCTTCTTCCGAAGGGTACTCTTCAACAACGACAAATGGTTCTTCGGACTTTTCCTCGCTCGCCTCTGCCCCCTCGGCACTGGCTTCAGCGGGTTCTTCTGATTCTGAAGAGGGTTCAACGTCATCGTCATCCCCTTCGCCAAACAAGTCGTCATCATCGTCGTCCTCTGGTTCGTCTGCTGCGCCAAAGAGGTCGTCCTCATCGTCGTCATCCATTGTACCGAACAGATCGTCGTGTTCATCGTCCTCGTCGACCGCAGTGTTCATTCCAAAGATATCGACATCGGGCGGCAGTACACCCTTTCGAGAGAGGTACATTGCTTGAGTTTTGGTGTAACGGTGCTTTACATCTGCTTTGGCATCTTGGAAATCCCAAGGCCAAACGATGATTAAATCGCCATCACGGACCCATTGACGACGGCGCATTTTTCCAGGAATACGAGCCATTCGGGTTTCCCCGTCTGCACAAAGCACGGTGACCCTTCGACCACCAAGAATTTGCTCAGCGAGAGCAAACATTTCGTTGACTCTTTTGTTCGGCATCTTAACGCGGATTTTGCCTGACGACGAACCTTCTGGAGATTCAAGTCGAGCGAGTTCTTCCTCGTCCACTTTTTCTTCACGTCGTCGACCCATGTGGTTGCACCTAATCTACCGTGCAGCCCACCCTTCTTGAATACAGCACCTCACAGGGCGCTTTCCTGTGCACAACCAGCGAAAGAAACGCTTCACCACTTGGTGGTGAGGCTCTCCGCAGCGTCGCGACACATCTCAAGCACAGAGTCACCAAAGACACCGAGCAGAATCGTTGCTGCAACACAGATAAAAATCGAGGTTCGAACTTGCCAACCTGATGGAAGCGGTCCTTCTCGTCCCTTTTCCGGTGCTTCGAAGAACATCACTACGGCCACACGGAGGTAATAGAACACAGAAATTGCTGAGTTGAGCACCATCAAGAGTGCGAGCCACCAAACCCAGTGAAGATCTCCGAATGAGTTGACTCCGGAGCCGACACCAACATTGACGATGCCCATGATGACCATGAGCTTGGAGAGGAATCCTGCCATTGGTGGCACACCAGCGAGTGAAATCATGAAGATGAACATGGCAAAGGCAAGCAGTGGTTCACGCTTTGCAAGACCGCCAAGCGACGAGAGACGGGAGGAATCGCCGTCGTTCTCGAGGATGGAGAGCACAAGGAATGCACCGAGTTTGAACGCAACAAGAACGAGCAAGTGGAACATCAAGGCGGTCATGACGAGGAGGGCTGCTTCGCCTTCTTGTCCAGCGAAGGATGGATCCCACGTCCATGCACCGATCGCAGTGAGTCCAGCAAGCATGTATCCTGCGTGAGCCACAGATGAGTAAGCAAGCATGCGCTTCGGGTTTGTGCTACCGAGTGCTGCGATGTTCCCCCATGTCATGGTAAGAGCAGCGAGGGCGCCAATGGCGACGAGCCAAACTGCTGAACCATCAGAGGATTCAGGTGCTGCCACAATCAACAGCATTCGAATGAGACCGACCATACCCATGGCTTTGCTTGCGGTTGCTAGAACACCCGCTACAGGGCTGCTTGCACCTGCGTATGCATCAGGAGCAGCAAAGTGGAACGGTGCAGCGCTGACCTTGAAACCAAAGCCAACGAGAACGAATCCGATACCGATGAGTGGCAATGGTTCCGTTCCTGTTTCAGCGAAGGCAACAGCGAGGGCATCAAACTGAAGCGAGCCCGACCAGAGGTAGAGCATCGAAAGGCCATAGAGACCCACACCGGATGCAACGGAACCGACGATGAAGTACTTCATTCCGGCTTCCGAGCCAGCCTTGGATTCCTTCATGAAGGCCACAAGTACGTAGGTGGAGAAGGAAGCCAGTTCCAGTCCAATGAAGAGCACAAAGAGGTCTTGAGCCAATGCGACAACGGACATTCCAAGACCGCAAGTCAACATCAAGATGTAGAAATCTGCTTGACGTCGGTTGTTGAAGAGCTGGTCTTCGGTGAGTTTTCCACCAGTGCCTTCAACCTTCAAGCGGTTCATACTGGCGAACGAAGCGAGCGCGAGTGCACCGAAGAAGATCAGTTCGAAGACACGGCTGAATCCGTTCACCATGAGCAGTTCCTTGGCGCCATCTGAATCACTGCTCACCACAAGAAGGCTATCAACGCCTCCGTTGAGGGAGTCGAGGACGGCTGCGAACGCTCCTGCAAGGGTGATGGTGGCAATCCATGCTGGCAGGCGTGGGTTGCTGGTAAGGCCGTACCGTTGACCGCCCAAGAACCAAGGCAAGCGAAGTTGCGTTCCAGGAATGCGGAAGGTACCTTTTCCAAGGTTCGGGATGAGGATGAGAGCAATCAGTCCAGCGAACAGAAGCATCTCTGGGAGCATGGCTGAGTAGAACTCGTTGCTGAAGGCTTGTGTCTCACTCATATCAGGCACCTCCCTTGAAAATGCCATTCGAAATCATGTGTTCGAAGAACGTTCGGCAGTAATCATCCATCATGTCCAATCCAATCCATGGCATGACACCGAAGAGGATGGTGAAGGCCGCCAAGATGAGCATGGCGATCTTTTCTTCGTTGGAAATATCTGGTACTGGGTCGCCATGAAGGGATGCAGGTGGTTGCGTTTCGTCGCCACCTTCGAAGATCGTGCGTTGCATCGACCAGAGGTAGTAAGCAGCGGTGAGGGCCAACACGAGTGCAGGTCCAATCATCCAAAGGACGCTCCATCCTTCGAGGTCGATGAAGTACCACAAGGCAATGAACATCATCAATTCTGCGACGAATCCTGCAAGCAACGGAAGGCCAAGTGAAGCCATCCAAGCGAACATCATCGACGTAGCAAGCCAT
>JAQXFM010000276.1 GCA_029250305.1 Candidatus Poseidoniaceae archaeon
TCCCACAATCCAAGGTCAACCGTCGCCACCGTCACAGAAATCCAAGATTACCTCCGTTTATTATGGGCACGCATCGGGATCCCACATTGCCCTACATGTGGGCGAGAGGTGGCAAGACGCACCGTTCAGGAAATTGTCGATGATGTTTTGTGGCACATGGAAGGTCACGCTATTGCCATATGGGCGCCGGCAGTTCGCGCCCGAAAAGGCACACACGTCGATTTGTTTCGACAACTTGTCGAGCAAGGCTTTCTCAACGGAAAGGTCAACGGCCACGAAGTCGAATTTGAATCGCCGCCGGAACTCGACAAGAATTTCCGACACGACATCGATGTTCGAATCGACCGACTCCGTTGCACAAGGGACCGTCGTCAGCGCTTAACTGAAGCCGTCGAAAGCTCACTCCGCCTCGGTGGTGGTGCTACTGCAATCGAAAGCCTTGAAGGACCGGCAGAAGATGCTGAACTCTCAGAAGGAACCAAAGCAAGAATCACCCAAGTCGGTGAAACGATTGCTTGGTCTGAAGACTTCGCCTGTCCAGAACACGGTGCCTTCATGCCAGAACTTTCCCCTCGGGTCTTTTCGTTCAACTCACCACTCGGTGCTTGTGGCTCGTGCCAAGGTCTTGGTGTCCAACGCCAATTCAACATCGATCTCATCATCGATGGCACCCTCACCATCAGCAATGGATGCGTACGACCTTGGCGCCAATCGATGTCACCATCGTGGTACAGAAGGCTCATGGAACAAGTTTGTGAACACTACAGAATTCCAAAGAACACACCATTTGAGATGCTGGATGACGACGATCGAGACATCCTTCTCAACGGCTCAGGCTCAACCGTGATTAACTTCCACTTCGAATCCGATAACGGCTCAGTCTACAAGATGAACCGACCATGGGAAGGCATCATCGCTCGACTTCAACGAACGTACACTGAAACCACTTCAGAACGAACTCGTGGCCGCCTCATTGCCTGCATGACCGATCTGGATTGCAGCGAATGTAACGGAGAGAAATTGAACGCTGCAGCACGGTATGTGTCTGTGGGGGGCATTCGCCTCCCAGAAGTGAGCCATTGTTCAGTTCACGATGCCCTTGCCGTTGTCCGAGCCTGGTGGCCAGATGGCCCTGGAGCGCCTGAATACTTCGCCGATACATTGGAGCCGCTTAACGAGCGCAGCATCTTCATCGGCAACGAAATTCTCAAAGAAATCGAAAACCGTCTCGGCTTCCTTGACAGCGTTGGTCTCGATTATCTCACCCTTGACAGAAAAGCAAACACCCTCTCAGGTGGTGAAAGTCAACGCATTCGCCTCGCCACACAAATCGGCAGTCGATTGACCGGTGTGATGTACGTTCTTGACGAACCCTCTATTGGGCTCCATCAACGCGATAATGAACGCTTGTTGGCAACCCTTCGGGAACTCAGCGATCTCGGTAATACGCTCATCGTCGTCGAGCACGATGAAGACACCCTTCGCCAAGCAGACTGGTTGTGTGACCTCGGCCCTGGTGCCGGCCTTGAAGGTGGTCAAATCGTTGCAAACGGACCACCAGAAGTCGCCATGGCTGAAGAGCAATCCATCACCGGGGCGTACCTCAGCGGCAGGCGAAGCATCCCGGTTCCAGAAAAGCGAACGAAGGCCACACGCAAACGGCTCACCGTCAAAGGCGCTTCACACAACAACCTCCAGAACATTACGGCATCGTTCCCGGTTGGCTGCATGACGGCAGTGACCGGCGTTTCAGGCTCTGGAAAATCCTCACTTGTGTCTGGTATTCTCGCACCAGCGCTCCAACGGTACTTGCACAATGCCGACACAGTTCCTGGAAAACACCGCGAAATCAAAGGGCTTGAACACACAGACAAAGCAATCATCATCGATCAGTCGCCCATTGGGCGCACCCCACGCTCGAACCCTGCGACCTACACCAAAGTCTTCGATGAAATTCGCAGCCTCTTCTCAAAAACAACCCTCGCCAAAGAGCGTGGTTACACTCCGGGAACGTTCAGTTTCAACGTCAAAGGTGGGCGCTGTGAATCTTGCAAAGGGGCGGGTTCAATCAAACTCGAAATGAACTTCCTTCCAGATGTTTGGATCACCTGCGATATTTGCCATGGCAAGCGCTACACACGAGAATGTCTTGAGGTGACATGGAAAGGCAAAAACATCCATGAAATTTTAGAAATGCCGATTGGCGAGGCTGTTGAATTCTTCGGTAATCATCGTAAAATTTTCAGAACACTCGATACACTGCGAGCCGTTGGCTTGTCATACGTTCGTCTCGGCCAACCTGCGACCACACTCTCGGGTGGAGAGGCCCAACGGGTCAAGCTTGCCAGCGAATTGCGCCGCCCTCCAACAAAACACACCGTCTACATTCTCGACGAGCCGACAACAGGCCTTTCGTTCTCTGATGTTCAATTGCTCATCGAGGTTCTTTTGGAACTTCGAACGAAGGGCCATACCGTCATCGTCATCGAACATCACCTCGATGTGGTGAAGTCTTCGGACTGGGTCATAGATTTGGGTCCAGAAGGCGGCGAACGCGGTGGAATAATTTTGGTGGAAGGCACACCGGAAGACATTGCAGCCTGCGAAGAGAGCTTCACAGGCCAATTTTTGGCTGAAATGCTGAACTAACCGCTTCCGTATTGTTCAAGGGGCGTAGGCAATGGCAGTCAGTTCGCCCCCGTAGGGGGCGGTGAACATCATGGCCATTACTCGCGTCGAAGTCACGCCAAAACAGGGACCAGGTATGCGCGATGTTCGTGGCGATGTCGTTCGTCGTCAACTCGCCTCTGACCACTCAATTTCCATTCCTGAAGTCAGGAGCATCGTCGGCTATCTGGTCAAATCCGAGATCGATTCAGATTCTATTGGGCCAAGGGTGAACGACTTGTTCGCAGATCCAATCATCGAAGATGCCACAACAAACGCCTTGATGCTTAGCAGCATCACTCACTTCACAACAACTCCTGACGCAATCGTCACGGTTGGGTTCAAGGCTGGCGTGACCGATAATCCGGGCTCAGCAGCTCTCGATGGTTTCCGCACCATTTTCCCACAAGCAATCGATGCATCAATTTCGACGTACATCACCTACGCTTTCTTTGGTTTGTCTGAAGAAGTGGATGTCACGTGGCTTGCCAGCACCCTTCACAACAACCTCATCGAACGGGCGTTGGTTGCTGATGCTGCAGCGTGTGCGGCTGGCCAATGGCCTGAAATCGAGTACACTGAGAAACCTCCTCAAACATTCGAAGCTCCGGCACATGTCGATATGGAAATATCCGATGAAGCATTGATTGAACTGTCAGAAACAGGCCTTCTCGCCCTCAATCTTGAGGAAATGCAAACCATCCAAGGACATTACCGAGACGAAACGGTCCGCCAGGCAAGAACGGAAGCAGGCATCGTTGCAGACGCTCCAACAGATGTTGAGCTGGAGTGCCTTGCTCAGACGTGGAGCGAACATTGTAAGCACAAGATTTTCGCCTCAAAAATACACCACATCGATACCGAGACTGGCG
>JAQXFM010000174.1 GCA_029250305.1 Candidatus Poseidoniaceae archaeon
CTTGATGCCAGACTTTTGGGAATTCCCAACCGTGAGCATGGGTCTCGGCGCAATGACCGCCATTCACCAAGCTCGCTTCAATCGCTACCTCGAGGACCGTGGCCTTGTTTCAACAGCCAACTCTCGGGTCTGGTACACCATGGGTGATGGAGAATCTGATGAACCAGAATCCCTTTCCCAACTTTCACTCGCAGGTCGAGAAGGCCTCGATAACATTGTGATGACCATGAATTGCAACCTTCAGCGCCTTGATGGACCGGTTCGAGGCAACTCCAAAATCGTTCAAGAACTCGAAGGCCGCTTCCGTGGGGCTGGCTGGAACGTCATCAAGGTCTTGTGGGGCAGCAGTTGGGACGACTTGTTCGCTCGAGATACCAGCGGCGCTCTCGCGGGTCGCCTCGATTCACTCGTCGATGGTGACGAGCAACGCATCATGACCGCAGACGGGGCAACCATCCGCAAGGAATTGTTCAATTCGGAGGTGCTTCAAGCGCTTGTCGCTCACTTGAGCGACGGCGATCTCGTGGACCTCTGTGCAGATGTTGGCGGTCACGATTTCCTCAAACTCCACGCAGCCTACGCTCAGGCCACCGCCCACAAAGGCCAGCCAACCGTTGTGCTCATGCGCACCATCAAGGGCTACGGACTCGGTCCTGCCTTTGCAGGACGCAACACCACGCACCAGAAGAAAAAGGCAGACATGGAGAGCATGCAGTACATGCGGGACGACCTCGGCTTGTCGTTCTCGGATGAAGACTTGGAAGCCTATCCATACGTGATGCCAGAGGATGTTCCTGAACTCGTTGCCTACGCCAAGGAGCGCCGGGCTGCAATGGATGGTTTCATGCCAAGCCGAACGGTTCCTGAGTTTGATCTCACCCTTCCCGATGCCGCAGCCTATGCTGAATTCGATGAAGGCACCAAAGGCAAGATGCAGGTTTCTACAACCATGGCGTTTGTGCGAATCTTGCGCGCTCTGATGAAGGACAAGGGCTTCGGAGAGCGAATTGTCCCAATCATTCCAGATGAAGCCCGAACCTTCGGTATGGATCCATTGTTCGCAGAATTTGGCATCTACCATCCAGAAGGGCAATTATACAAGCCAGTTGACCATAAGGTGCTGATGAAGTACAAGGAATCGGCCAAAGGCCAACTCTTGGAAGAAGGCATCAATGAAGCGGGGGCAACCTCGACGTTCATCGCTTCGGCAACTTCGTATTCCACGCACCACTACCCAACCGTGCCGTTCTACACCTTCTACTCGATGTTCGGGTTCCAGCGCGTCGCTGACCTCATTTGGTCGGCAGCCGATCAGCGCGCCCGTGGATTCCTGATGGGCGCAACGTCCGGACGAACCACCCTCAATGGGGAAGGCCTCCAACACCAGGATGGTCACTCCCTCTTGATGGCCCACACCAACCCTGCCGTGCGAGCCTGGGACCCCGCGTTCGCTTACGAGTTGGCTACAATCATCCGCCATGGCATCGATGAGATGTACGGCCAAGACAAAGACGTGATTCATTACATAGCGGTCTACAATGAAAATTACCCGATGCCGCCAAAGCCAGAAGGTGTTGACGAAGGCATCGTTCGTGGCATGTACCTGCTTCGAGGCGCACCAAAGGGCGAGGGGCCAATCGTTCGACTCATCGGTTCTGGTCCAATCATGATCCAAGTGCTCGATGCAGTTGAGAAACTCGAATCCTATGGCGTTCGAGCCGAAATTTTCTCTGCAACTTCCTATGGCGAATTGCGCCGAGAGGGAATGGCATGCGACCGATACAATCGCCTCCA
>JAQXFM010000312.1 GCA_029250305.1 Candidatus Poseidoniaceae archaeon
GGCTTCTTCTGTTGCAAACCCAGTGACCTGTCCAGAACCTTGGCGGCGGGAAAGCAAGACGATGATGGCCACGGCAAGCAGAAGTATTGTGCCAATGACACCGATTGTGACGAGCGGGAGAGCGCCTGATGAATCGTCAATCTGAACGACTGGAGCGGAATTGTCTGTACCCCCTGAGAGATTGACAGTGAGATAGGCTACAGATTCCATGCCAAGGTCTGCATCACTCACAGCAACTCGCAACTCCACCGTACCGTTCGCATTCGCTGGGTATTCGATGAATGTCAGGCACCGATTGGTTGCTGTGGATTGATCAAGGCTGCAGGAATGGCTCAGGTTTTCGAGCATGGTGCCAGCAACTGAGACATTTGCTTCTGATGGTATTGCGCCATCAGGATCGTAGACCCACCACATCAATCCGCCGGAACGCTCATCGACAGCATTGAGCTCTTTGATGGTCACAGCAGGGGCATCTGGCACGGCCATCACCGTGATATTGAGCCTGGCCACATGCGTGTTTTCACCATCGCTGACGTTGAGATAGATTGCATCTTCGAAACCATAGTAATCCATGGTGCCACTGATGATGATTTGTGAGGCTGCACGAACCACATCGACATTCGCTGATGCGTCGCCAATGGTCCAAAACAGCACATCACCATCGAGATCCCAAGCCATTTCACTGAGATTGAGGGCTTTAGAATCATCTTCATTGAGTTCGATTTCCCAAAAAGAAGCGTTGATTGTCAAAGCGTCATTCACCGGCTCGACATACACAGGCACGTCGAGTTCAACAGGCAGGTTGACGCCATCCCCAACCAACAAGTGAAGCACTGAGGCCCCGTTCATGTTGAGGCGTGGCGTAATGGTCAACACCCCTTCACTGATGACAAAGTCGACAGGACCGTAGGGCCCTTGGGTTGCACCGGAGATGCTTGCCATCAAGACTTCACCTTCGGGATCGTTTGCGTAATCCGAAAGAATCACGGAAGTTGAACCGCCATCCTCAACCAAATTTTGCATAGGTACTGTCTGGGTAACGACCACTGGGTCATCGACAGGTACAATTCGAATCATTGCTTCAACTTCAGCTTCGTCGACAACACCGTCGCCATCAGCACGGATTAGGAGCCTGATATCTGCACCATCGACATACTCCCCCGGCGCTGTGTGGAAGACAATCATCGTGGATCCATCTGAACTAATTGACGTACTGAAGTTTCCAGTTGCGCCACCGGTGAGTTCTGCCTCCACAAACAACACATCTTGTCCATCAGGGTCGAAAGCAAAGAGCGAGGCATCGATTTCGATGCTCCCCCGTTGTTCAACATCAATGAAAGGCACGGGAGCAGTGAGTGAAAGGGGAGCGTCAGTTCTGTTGAAGGCATGATGGAGGGTTGTTGGCGCGCCCTCAACGCGGAGTTCCAAATGGAATTGGTGAGGCCCTGGCGCCACATCTGCCATCGGGAACAAACACTCCGCCTCACCGTTGCTGTGCAAGCTTCCTGAGAATGGCATCATACCAACAATCGCACAGACAATCTCCACAGACCAATCCGAGGGCACTTCGTCGTGAGTGGTCCCATCTCGAAGGGTCCAAGGAACACGCCAATTCACAGTCTCGGAGGTATTGAAGGAAGTCCGATTTGCTGGAGCAAATGTATTGTTCCCAGTCAAAATAAGGTCACTGCCTGCAAGGTTTTCCTCAATGTAAGCATTCGGATCGCTCAACGTATTTGCATCAGTTGGTCTGTTCATTGCCGTTCTAAAGGAGGCATGATCGCCTCTCAAGGTGAGGTCGAGGTACGGCACGAGGTGATCGGCCGTACGCTCAATCTGCTGTTCCTGAGTAATAGAGGCATCTTCGTCATCAAGGGATTCAAAGAATGAAGTCGATGCTTGGAATTGGTAATGGTTGGCTCCGAGGAGTTGCATTGCGTGCCACCCGAGGTCATCGGTTTCGTTCAAGACCACCGTTACATCGTTGAATTCAGCAACAGCATCAAGTGTTCCTGTGATGAAGAGTCCTGTTGATGGTTGTGCGACATCGACCGTCCAACCCTCGGGGGCGAGGTCCATCCAATGGTCGCCTTCATCCCATGAGGAAAAATCTGCACCCAATCCAAACACTGCGCGAGGCGGTTGGGCATTTGGGGTGGCATCCCGTTCGTTCCAAAATGGCATGACTGCATAAGCAGCAGCAGCACCATGCCCGTGCCCACCAAGGCCCCAGTGGTTCAAATCAATCTGTCCAAAAGATCCTGAAAGACCTTCAGTGGATTCGTTGAGGGCGACCATTAATTCGTACCCGATTTGGATGGATGTCAGGATGGCATCAAAATCTGTTGCCTCGGAGACGCCTTCGTGGACAACGACAATGTGACCGCGCTTTGCAAGGGAAGACGCCAGGAGCATGTATTGCTCTATGTCTTCACCATCATCACCGATGAATTGGATCCATGTGAATGGCCCATTTCCGGCCATGTTTTCACCCTCGCCATCTGCCATTGCCGGATAAATCACTTGCAGGTAGGTGTCAGCGTCACCTTCCCCTAGATACGCAGTAACCCATCCAACTGGGAAATCGACACCATCGTGCTTTGAAATGAATGGCAATGCCTCGTCGGGATGGTCGGCTGCAACGCCATGAAGAGGTACAACCAACAGGAGGGTTACCACGAGAAGACAGCGGAAACCTGATGCGTTCATGTGCTACCTCCGAAAAATTGCTCGCGTCGCCCAAATATGAGTCTTGTTCCGTCATGCATACGAATGAAGCAAGGCTTCAGCGTGAACAAGTTGCGTAAGAAGCAGGTCAATCGAGGGTAAAATGTGTGCGAGATGAGGTGCCCAAAGTGTGGCCCAGCACGACAAATGTTGAGCGACGAGCATCCATCGACCGTTCAAGTGAGGCGTTTGCATCGCATCCAGCATGCTCTCAACATCCCCTTCGAACGAAGCATAGGCTGCATTGAGCAGCAGGGGAGCTTGAGCGGCTGCAATCTCAGAATCAAAATTGACACCGAAGACTGCGTCCTTCGCAGAACCAGTGCACCGTGCAAGCAATTCATCGGGAAGAGCCCTCCGTGATTTAGCAACGTGGACTTGACCACCTGCATCGAGCCAAGTTGAGGCGACTGAGCGTGCAGCACCTCCGCCGCCACACAACGATAGAACGGGGTGTGAAGTAAAGGAAACACCGAAGTGTTGAGCCAATGCAACAACTCCAGCGCCATCTAAACCAGCGCACCACCATCCTTGTCCGTCCCATCGAAGGGCATTCACTGATTGGTAGCCCATCGAGTCATCAATCGCTGAAACGGCGGTGCTTGACAGTTGATGTTTGAGGGGCGACGTTAGATTCACCCAGATTTCATTGCTTAGAAAACCTGTGGGCAGAGGCAGTTTACTGCCTGTAGCCACTGAACGAGCGGCCACTGAAACCGCCACCTCACCCGTTGGTGCAAATCGATCATCTGCGTCTTCAACCGCCATGCCTGCTTCAACGGCTTTAGCGAGAAGACCGGTTGTGCGGAATTTACCAAATGGTGCGTTTGTATAGGCCCAATCCGGAGCAGAAGGCACAGAGCCAGCGTACCCCCAAGCCAGTGCGTCTTCGATTGTTGAGGTTGGAACAAGATCGGTATTTTTTAATTTCAAATTGAATTCTTTTTTGCCGAGTAAATCCAACATTCTGCCATGAACTAAGCCTAGCAGGAGGGGTGACAATGAATGAGCAACAGGGTCGCCCGCAATCGCATAACGAACCTCACCCATGCCCCGAACAGAGGCTTCAACCCCTTCAACCTCTCCCTCAGAAAACAAACCAGTCGGGATAGAATTCAAAAGGGAGGCATCCTTAGGTAAATACATGCAAGCAAATGTCGAAGAAGCGAAGTCTGGCTTAATTTCGTTGTTGACAGGGCTTCTCGGCCTGTACTTCACCGCCGCGATGTGGATGGAACTGCAAGATTCCCTCGGAATCTTGATCGGGGCGCCCTTGGCTGTTGTTGTGACCACGACCATGCTCATAATTTTTCAATCCAAAAAGCAAGAGCGAGAAATTGGATTGAATGGTGATTACAATCTCCACGAGTCATTTCTCGACAACAACACCGACCCTCTTGGTGCCCAAAAAGGACGCAATCCGGTCACCCCGATCGTTCTTCTTTACGCACTGATTGTGCTCATCAATGAAACCGCCGGCGCTGGAATCATTTTCAACTGAGGCGCGTTCCATGTCCGGCTTAATGGACGTATTCATGATGAAAGAACGTGTGAATGAAGGAACGAACCCAATCTTCATCATACTGGAAAAGGCATCAATTTTGATAGCCTTACTGATCGTTTTCGCTATTGGCCTTGCACTGGACTTACCCGAGTGGGGCGTTGGCACCCTTGTTGGACTTTCTTTGGGACCGATTGTCTATGGACACTATTACTTTCTCTACATTCGACCATTAATGGCAAAGAAATCAGGCGAAGATTGAAGACACCACCCTCTGTCTTCAGCACGGTGGCACCATGGGCTTAATCGGCGACTTTCTAGAACTCTTAGGACTTGGCGGCATTTCAGGCGTCGATTATTTATTCGCAGCAATGGCCATCATTGGCACATTTTTATTCCTGGTTTACTTTGCGCTCATCTTGATTGGTGGGGCCGCAGATGGAGCGCTTGGTGCAGTCGGTTTTGATGTTGACTTCGACATGGGTGCCGAGGGCGTGTTTCACATGCTCACCCTCCAAGGTCTTCTGAGTTTCATGATGATGTTTGGAATCTTCGGCTTGGCGGTGACACAATCAGGTGGCCCCCCAACCATGGCAATTCTTTCTGGAACAATTGCTGGAACGTTGTCCATGTGGTTAATTGGAAAGGTGTTCCAACTCATGAAGGGGCTTGAATCGGATGCCACTGTCAAACATACACAAGCCGTTGGAGCCCAAGGCAGGGTTTACATGACAATCCACCCCGGTCAATCTGGCCAGGTGCAAGTCGAGTTCCAAAGCGCACTGCGAACCTGCACTGCGGTTTTGGAGGATGAAAGTGCAACTCTTGCAACTGGAAAATTTGTCGAGGTCGTTCGCACCATCGGGGAAACCTTGATTGTAAGAGAACTCCATTTGTCCGACCAAGCGTCGGAATGATCAGCACGATGGCCACTTGAATCGGCCAAGTGAAGGCTATGTCATTCGGGTCAAAACTGATAAAGGGCGCATCTAATGGAATGCCATGGCAGGCGAACTTTTAGTAATCGGAATTGGACTTTTCCTTTTCGTACTCATCGGAACAATCTACGTGGCAACAAAGCGATACAAGCTAGCACCATCTGACCAAATCCTTGTCGTGTATGGTAACGTAAAAGACAAACAATCAGCAGAATGTATCCACGGTGGTGGAAAGATTGTCTGGCCTTTGATTCAACACTACGCATACTTGTCGCTGCGCCCTATGACGCTCAACATCCCCCTCAAGCACGCACTTTCAAAGCAAAACATCCGAATCAACGTTCCTTCTTCCTTCACAATCGGCATCTCAACTGAGCCGTCGATCATGCAGAACGCAGCAACTCGTTTGCTCGGCCTACCACAAGCCGACATCGAGAAACTCGCAGAAGACATCATCTTTGGTCAACTTCGATTGACCGTTGCGTCCCTCACCATCGAACAAGTCAACCAAGACCGTGACTCGTTCCTGCGAATCGTGTTCACCAACGTTGACACGGAACTGCACAAGCTCGGATTGTACCTCATCAACGTCAACGTTGTGGACATCACTGACGAGCGACAATACATCGAGTCGATTGGTACCAAGGCAGCAGAGACCGCTGTCAACGAAGCGCTGGTTGAGACCGCTATCGCTCGGTCCACTGGTGAACTCGGCCGTGCGAAAGCAGACCGAGAGCGTGAAGTTGGTGTCGCACAAAACTCCGCTGAGTCCGAAAAGGGTCAGAAGGAAGCAGAAGTCAACCGACGTATTTTCGTCATGCAGCAAGAAGCAATGGGTAAGCAAGGTGAAAACGTTGCAGCCGCAGAGATTGCCGACTTTGAAGCAGATCTACTCGTCAAGCAAGCAGAAGCACGCAAGCGTGCTGAAGTCGCTCAACGTATCGCACAGAAGGAAATCGAATCCGCTCAGTACGAACTTGAAGGCGAGCGATTGCGTGCTCTCGAAGTCGTTCGTGAAGAAGTCTCCAAGCAAACCGTCGAAATTGCTGCGGAAGCCGAGGCAGAACGCCAACGCCGTATCGCACAAGGTCAAGCCGATGCTACCCTCGCTCGCTATCAAGCAGAAGCGAAGGGTACCAAGGCCGTCCTCGCAGCAAAGGCTGCTGGTTACTCTCAACTGGTTGCAAGTGCAGGTGGCGACGCCCGTGCTGCTGCTACGCTCCTCATGGTCGAGAAGATGGAGGAATTGGTTGCACGTCAAACAGAAGCAATCTCCAACCTCAAGATCGACAAGATCACAGTTTGGGATTCTGGAAACGGAGCAAACGGCGAAGGTGGATCAACCTCCAACTTCATCTCCTCTCTCATGCAAAGCCTACCACCAGTTCACGATGTGGCAAAGATGGCAGGCGTTGAATTGCCAGAGTACCTCGGTCACATCAAGGACGAGTGAAGTCACACGGCGCCCAAATACGGGTCTCCAAACTGCGTTCATAGCGTTGGTTTGAGCCGAGGGATTGAAAGCCAAAACGACACGGACGAAGGTCCATGGCAAGCGACTTAGATATTGCTCGAGCAGCAACACTCGAACCGATTGAAACCATTGCATGGAAATTAGGGATCTCAAGCCACGAACTTCTCCCGATGGGAAGAGGCATGGCCAAAATCACTTGGGAAGCCCTGAGCGAGCGCTTTTCACGACCTCAGGGCAGCCTTGTTCTCGTCACATCTGTCAACCCCACTCCATTTGGAGAGGGCAAAACAGTGACGACCATCGGACTCACTCAAGCCTTGTGTGCCATTGGCCAATCTGCAACATGTGTGATTCGTGAGCCATCAATGGGACCAGTGTTTGGCATCAAAGGTGGTGCTGCGGGCGGCGGACAATCCCAAGTTCTCCCAATGGAAGAAATCAACCTCCATTTTACAGGGGATTTGCATGCCGTAACTTCGGCACATAACCTTCTTTCAGCCCTTGTCGACAACCACATCAAGCACGGAAATGCAACAAAGTTAGATCCAACTCGTATCTTTTGGCCAAGGGTCATCGACATGAACGATCGTGCGTTGAGGGACGTCACCGTTGGCCTTGGTGGGCCCGCGAACGGAAACCCACGGCAAGATCGATTTGACATCACTGCAGCGAGCGAAGTCATGGCCATTTTGGTCCTTGCAAAAGACTACGCAGATTTGCGAAGCCGTCTTGGTGGCATCGTGGTTGGTCAATCGACAGAAGGAAACCCTGTCAAAGCAGAAGAGATTGAAGCGGCAGGCGCTATGGCATTGCTGCTAAGAAACGCATTCCTACCAAACTTGGTTCAAACCCTTGAAGGAAATCCAGCCTTCATCCATGGAGGACCATTCGCCAACATCGCACATGGTAATTCGAGCATCATAGGTGACCGATTGGCGCTTGGCGCTGCAGACATTGTGGTTACTGAAGCAGGCTTTGGTTCAGACATGGGGGCTGAGAAATTCATGCACATCAAGGCAGCGAACTCGGGTAAAGCCCCAGATTGTGTGGTCATGAACGTCACCGTTCGTTCCATGAAATTGCATGGTGGTGCCTTTGGTAGCCGCGGTGGCTACCGACCAAGTCGAGAAGAATTGGATGCAGAGGACATTGAAGCAGTGAAGCGAGGCGCTCAAGGAAACCTCGACCGACACATTCGCAACATGGCCGGATTTGGTATGCCAGTCATCGTATCAATCAATAGATTCACGGCAGACACCGAGGGAGAACTTGAGGCTTTAACGGCAGCTGCCCGAGCAAGTGGAGCACATGCGGTCACCCTCACAGAAGTCCATGCCAACGGCGGCAAGGGTGGAGAACCACTGGCCAAGGCAGTTGTTTCTGCCATTCAAGACCATGTCGCTGCAGGCCGTCCGTTCACACCACTCTTCCTGAAAGATGCCCCTGTGATGGAGAAGGTGAACGGAATCGCCACACGAATCTACAAGGCAGATGGCGTCGTTGTCGAAGCGAAAGCAAAGAAACAATTGGCAGCGATCGAGTCATGGGGCTATGGGCACCTTCCCGTGTGCATGGCGAAGACACAATACTCATTCTCACACGATGCAGGCCAACTTGGAGCTCCAGTCGGGTTCACAATTCCCGTCAGGGAGTTCCGCCTCAACGCTGGGGCAGGTTTCATTGTGGCCGTGCTTGGAAACATGATGACCATGCCAGGTTTGCCAAAGCGACCGGCTGCGGCAGATATGGACATGGATGAAAACGGCCAATTGACTGGCGTATTCGGGTGAACAGGATGAAAATCTTGAAGCGCGAGCCCACCCTTTGGCGTTTGCGTGTCGAATCCGACGATGATCTCTGGACGCTCTCACACCTCGCACGCTCGGGCCTCCAATTGGGAATGCTTGGCGAGCGGCGTGACCAAACCACGTCCGGTGAAGAGGGGGGCCGAGCGAAGGTTGCAGAGCGAAAGAAAATGTGGATTCGACTCAACATAGAATCGACCGAGTACCAACCGTTTAGTAAATTACTCAGAATTCACGGCATCATTGACGAAGCAAAATTCGACGTGGGGTTGCACCACACTCATGTGATTGAACTCCGAGATGATGTCGAAATCACGGCAGCCACTGCGTTCACCACGGCGGATTACGACCTTTTGCGTGAGTCTGAAAAGGCGGCGCAGCAGGTGAGCGTCGCTCTAGCAATGGTTGAAACAGACGAGATTGTATTGTTTTACATCACGCCAAGAGGTCTCAAAGAAGGAGCCACTTGGACAATGCGTGGCGGAGGAAAACGCGGCGACATCAAACAATCTTCTGGAGTCACTGCAACCTTCCGCTCAAATGTCATCAAAGCTGTCAAAGCCACACTGGATGGGACAACACCGCTTCTTCTCTGTGGGCCAGGGCACGCAAGGGAAACGCTGCTCAAGGAGTTCCAATCATCAGGCGAAGTTCGATTCATGAAGTCAATTGCAACTTCGATGGCTGGACGAGCAGGCGCCAATGAACTGCTCCGAGAAGGCTTAGCCGGCGATTTGCTCAGCGAATACGCCATCACCAAAGAAACGACGCTGCTGGATGAAGCATGGAAGCGTTTGTCCACCGATGGAGCCGTAGCATATGGGCCGAAGGACCTCATGAGAGCAATGGAGGAAGGCGCCATTGAGACATTTTTGATCACAGCAGAACTGCTGCGTAGCACAGAGGCATCCATTGGTGGCATGCAATGGTCCACATGGGTCAACGGACTTTCCGCTATTGGGGCTGACCTGATACAGTGCTCTTCAGACCACGACGCTGGCCAGCAGCTGATTGGAATGGGTGGGGCAATTGCCCTTTTGCGTTACACAATGTGAGGAGAAAGAATGAGAATCGTGACCCTTGATGAATTAGGAGATCGCCCACGGCAGGCCATGGCTGGCGCACGTTGGTTGGTCTTGAACGGTTCACAAGTCGCTCAATCCACTGGCTTGTTGATGTTCACAGAACTTGACGATATTCTCGTGGCTGTCGACCATCGAGGCGCTGTGCCTCAACCAGGCTTATGGCAGCGGGCCGTCCATTGCATCATGATTGACGGAACAATGGAGGAAGCAGAAGCATTTCGACGCTCCTCAGGCATCACAAAGGTGATCGCTCAGTCAGATGAAGCGATTGAAACTCACCTATGGTAGATGGGTCTGGAGGGATTTGAACCCTCGATCAACGCCGTGTAAGGGCGGTGTCATAACCACTAGACCACAGACCCAGCCCTTCGTGGAAGCCCCGGTTCTTGAAGCCATTGCAGGAGGGTTAACCTCAAAGGCGAAGAGCCGCGCCCTCAGAATGAATGGATGAAGATGACCAAGCGGCCGCTGCTCGGCTGGTACGCCGCCTCAAAGAGGGTGGCCACACCATCACCGTAGCAGAATCTTGCACTGGAGGATTGCTCGCAAGCGCCTTCACTGATATTGCAGGTGCCTCGCAATGGTTCAACCAATCATGGGTTACATATTCCAACGAAGCAAAGGTGACTGAACTTGGCGTCAGCCCCGACCTTTTAGAAAAGAAGGGGGCTGTCTCAGCAGGTGTCGCTATGGCCATGGCACAAGGTGCTGTCAAGCGAGCCAATGCAAGCATTGCCATTTCGATCACCGGCATCGCTGGGCCGTCCAACGATGGAACCAATAAAAAAGTCGGTATGGTCTATGTCGGCATTGCCTCCTCAACAAACTGGGCGAACGCAGAATCAACCCAAATTGGCGGCAACAGAGCTGAAAATAAAATCGCATTCGTTCACTTTGCCCTTCTTACAGCCATCCGTTGCTGGGACGACGCAATGGCCTTGGCTGAGGAGAACAAGCGTGCTGAAGATGAAGCCTTGATTGCGAAGGCCAAAGCAGAGGCGCTCTTTGAAATTGAACGTGCTCAACGTGATGCCGCGGCACGCGAAGCCACGCCTTGGAAGGACGATGAGTGGGAAGGCACAGAGGGTCAACCCGCTGAAGATGATGACATCGAAACCGACATCGAGTGGTAATTCACTTTCGCCTTTCAGACCTCACCCACCGGTGTGCTTTTGGAGGGGCCACGCCACCTTGAGCCCA
>JAQXFM010000315.1 GCA_029250305.1 Candidatus Poseidoniaceae archaeon
TGTTCATCGTTTGGAGCAGCACCGTGGAATGCAGGATTGTTTTCCATGTAGGAGATTCCGCCACCTTTGATGGTGTGAGCAATAAGAATGGATGGCCCATTGGAGTTTTCGTCGGCTTCGAGGAAATCCAAACCTTCCATGATCTCAGTCATGTTATGCCCATCAATTTCCTTGACATTCCATCCAAAAGACCGCCACTTTGCAGGAATGTCAAACATCCGCATTTGTGCCTCGCAGAAATCATCGTTTTGGATTCTGTTTCGGTCAAGGATGACTTTGAGGTTGCCCAGTTCGTGGTGTGCCGCAGCCATTGCCGCTTCCCAAACGCTTCCTTCTTGCATCTCACCGTCGCCAATCATGACAAAGGCACGTCGATCACTGTTGTCGAGCCGTGCTGCCACTGCACAGCCCATCCCAAAAGACAAGCCCATGCCGAGGGAACCCGCTGAAAAATCAACACCTGGGCACCACTTCATATCGACGTGACCTTGGCAAACGCCGCCAAGCACTCGGTATGATTTCAAATCTTCATGGCTGATGAAGCCCATTTCAGCAAGCACTGCATACATACCTGGTGATGCATGGCCCTTAGAGAGAATGAAACGGTCCCGATCAGGCCATTTTGGTTCGTCCGGCCGGACGCGCATACGGGTTGCATACAAAGCAGCGAGGAGATCAATTTCCGACAAGGAACCGCCGGGGTGGCCTGCTTGAGCCCGGTAGACCATCTTGACTATCTCAACGCGGCACTTTCGTGCCATCTCTTCAACTTCGGCGATGCTTGCGGACATAATTTCCCCTGCTAACCTGTGGCCTTCACGGACGCCCTTTGATGGTTGTGCATCGCATGGTTGACCAAAGGTCCTCACTTCTTGGCAGGTGGAAGCAATGCTGCTGTGAATTTCTTTGCGACATCACTTGCGACCATGACGGCATCGCTGAACAAATTGTTTCCTTTGGGAAGGGCCCGTGTTGCAAGCCAGATGAAGACGGCCACAAACCATCCAAAGAAGACTAACGAGAGCAAATTATTGAGGGTGACAACGCCAAAGATCTCGGGCAAACGAATGTCGAGGACAATTAACACCGCAATGAAAACGCCAAGGATGGATTCTCCGGCAATGAATCCTGCACCGATCAGCACACCACGATTTTCTACTTCTTTCGCAGCATCCTGTGCTTTCTTTGATGGTTCGATGTCAAGCCGGCCATCAACACGGTAATGCGCTGTACGGAGGGCAAAATATGAGATGATGCCACCGAGCATGATTGGTACAGACAATCCAAGCGGGAGATAAATCCCAATTGCCACTGACATTACGGGCATTCGTAGGTAAATGAGCACCACGGCAATCAGTGCACCCAGCGTTACCATTTGCAAATTCAAATCCCCACCGAATGCCCCTTGTATAATGGCACCAATCAATTCTGCTTGTGGTGCAAACAGAGCATCTGTACAGTCGTACTGATCTTCAACAGCGAGGGTTAGGTTTGTATTGGCGCATGCGGTTTTCGAAATTTGGAATGCATCATGGAGGAGCGCCAATGTGGGACCAATTACAACAGCGCCTGTAAGGACACCGATGATTTCAGCGACTTGCTGTCGCCATGGGGTGGCACCGACCATGTGGCCAGTTTTGAGGTCCTGCATCACGTCGCCTGCAATGGCTGCGGATGATGCGACCACGGCTGCAATGAGCAGGGTTGCCAACATGAGTTCCTCGCGACCAAGTCCGAGCATCAAATCACCAACCACCCAAACCAGAGCGACAGTGAACAGCAAGGTGGCGATGGTCATGCCGGAAACAGGCGAGTTCGAAGACCCAACAACGCCAGCAATGTAGCCGGCAACGGCTGCGAAAAAGAAGGCGACTACGGCCAAAAACAAAGCACCTGCGAGCGCAAGACCAAACGAGCCAGTTGACCACCAGTAGAACCCAAATGTAAGGATGACAAGAACCCCACAAAACATGATGACTTTGTCCAACGGCAAATCGATCTCAGTTCGAAGGGGCGTTTCATCCCCTTCTTCGGTTTTAATCAGCGCTTTGGATAGACCCGTAATGATAGTTTTTCGCATCGACCAAAGCGTGTAGACTCCGCCAACGACCATTGCCCCGACGCCGACGTAACGAATTTGTTCAGCCCAGATGCCGTAGAACCCTTCGACGAGGGTGGCTGAGTTCGGCCATCCGTGTATGAGACCGTACATCGGGACGAGGATCCCGAAACCAATGACGCCGCCGAGGAAAATGAACGAGGCAATTCGAACGCCAACGATGTATCCCACAGAAAGCAGAGCAATTGACAAATCCATGCCGGCATACAAACGCGTACCTAAGAAACCAACCGCTGATTCGACAGTGTGGTGGGTGACTTCGAATCCCTTCACCATCAATCCATAGATCCCCCCGATTCCAAGGGCGTAGAGAATGGCTAATGCACCCTCGCCACCTTCTTCTCCGGCCACCAAAACCTCTCTGCAAGCCACGCCTTCAGGGTAGGGCAGTGCCTCTTCGACAATGAACAATCGACGCAGGGCAATCGTGAACATGGTGCCGAGTAAACCACCAAGGGTCGCAATGATGAGTGTATCAAGCCACTGTATGTCATCCCAAAGGCCAATCACAAGCATAGCTGGAACGGTGAAAATGACGCCCGCAGCCAAGGACTCACCAGCACTTGCCATGGTTTGGACAGCGTTATTTTCGAGGATGCTCACATCCTTGAACAACGAACGAAGGATGATCATCGACATCACAGCAGCGGGTATGCTTGCTGAGACGGTCATACCGGCATACAAACCAAGGTAGGCATTTGCCGCCGTCATGAGGATGCCAAGGAGGATACCAACGATAATGACGCGCAGGGTCAACTCGTGTGGCGATTCTGACGCCGGAATATACGGGTCGTGGTCAGCGCTCATTGAGTTCCCCAAATCAAACAGGTTGTTCAAGACATCGCAACGAATGCAAAGGGTATTCCACCATTATTATCATAAGTCCTCCATAGAACCCATGCGTCGAGGGTGCTAACCCTCATGGGTGATTTTTGATGACACAAGGTGCATGGCATGACATCAGTCCAGAGGAAACATACCTAAAGTTGGACACGCAATCCGAAGGTCTCACTGAGACCGAGGTGATTGCACGTCGTGAAGTATACGGTGAAAACAAACTTCAGGAGCCTGAGAAAACACCGGCATGGATTCGTTTCGTCTCTCAATACAATGATCCACTCAATTATCTTTTGATTGGAGCGGCACTCATTGCCCTCGCCATCAATCCAGATCATCCAGGTGACGCCATCTTCATTTTCTTGGTACTCACAGCGAATGCAACCTTTGGGTTTTGGCAAGAAGGCCAAGCCGAACAAGCCATGGATTCCTTGAAACAAATGACTGTATCGAGTTGCATCGTCGTGAGAGATGGTGTCGAAAAAGAAGTATCAACTCCGTTGTTAGTTCCCGGGGACATTGTGAAACTGGAAGAAGGAATCAATGTCCCTGCTGATGTAAGGATTGTAGAATCTTATCAGTGCAAAGTCGACGAATCATCACTGACTGGTGAATCGGACAGCATCAAGAAAACGACACCTGCACTCCCAACAGAGGCGCTGCTTGCAGACCGGAACAACATGGCCTACATGGGCACAAGCGTTGCTACTGGGAGGGCGGTTGGAATTGTTGTCAACATTGGGATGAATACTGAACTTGGGCGCATTGCCAGTGACATCGTTGGTTCTGAATCACCGAAAACACCTCTTGAACACAAACTTGAATCACTTGGAAAGTTCCTTGGTTCAATTGCTCTGGTCGTCGCTGTTTTGTTGGTGTCGTTTGAATTGATTTTTGCACTCGGTGACGATACAGCGAACTTGAAGGAAGTGGCCGTCGACCAATTCATCATCGCCATTGCGATCTTTGTGGCCATCGTTCCAGAAGGGTTGCCGATCATCCTTGTGATTACACTTGCGCTCGGCATGAGAAACATGGCCCGCCACAAGGCAATCATCCGCCGCATGAAAGCAGTGGAGACACTTGGTTCGACCACTGTAATCTGCTCAGACAAAACTGGTACGCTCACCAAGAATCAAATGACCGCTCGGCAACTCACCACCACAGAAGGGACGTTCACCATCTCAGGTGAAGGGTTCAAGCCATCTGGTGATTTGAGTTACAACGGGACCGTTGTCACAAATGACGAACTGTCAGGCTTCCAAAGTGACCTTGCTTTCAGGCTCTCTGCAGCTTGTTTGAGCCTTTGTCACAATTCCCAAATATCGAAGGTCGACGGTCATTGGCAGGCCCTTGGCGATCCTACGGACTCTGCTTGCGCAGTGCTTGGATGGAAAATTAATGGTGATGTCAAGAAATTCGCACAACGCCACTCGAGGCTCCACGAGTTTTTCTTCGACACAACGCGCAAGCGTATGTCTGTAATCCACGATTATGAAGGGGAACGCTGGGTATTCTCCAAAGGTGGAGCGGGCGGTTATGTATCCCTTGTTGAATGGAAAATTCAAGATGGTGAAATTGTCCCGATTGAACAATCTGACTTCGAAATGGCATCTCAAGCCAACAAAGAAATGGCCGGACAAGCCATGCGCGTCATTGCCTTATGCGCTCGCCGTCTTGACGATGATGAAGATATTGAAGATATCAACACAGTCGAATCGAGTTTCATCTTCCTTGGACTTGTCGGAATCATGGACCCACCCCGAGCCGAAGTGAAGGATGCCATAGCTGTCTGTCAACGCGCTGGTATACGTGTCAAGATGATCACCGGTGACCAACAGTACACTGCTGAAGCGATTGGTCGAGAACTGAACATTACTGAAGGGGGCATTCCTCCAGTCAACGGTCGGGCTCTCACAGATTTCGATGATGAACAACTCGCTGAAGCCTCTGCAAAGGCTTCGATTTTCTCCCGAGTTACCCCCGAACAAAAAATGAGAATTGTCTCATCACTGCAAGAACAGGGAGAAATTGTGGCCATGACGGGTGACGGTGTCAACGATGCACCAGCCCTCTCACGAGCCAACATTGGTATCGCGATGGGCATTGCCGG
>JAQXFM010000177.1 GCA_029250305.1 Candidatus Poseidoniaceae archaeon
CGTGAAGCAGTGAAAGAGCAAGTCAAAAAAGACGTCAAGAAAAAACTCTTCAGAAAGTAATCAGCCAGCATGGACGCCTGTTTCAAACGTTGAAAGTCGATACAGTGCGTCGTTTTCAATCAGCCATTCGATGACTGGTGAAGGGACATTCGACCCCAATACCTCTCGAACTGCATCGTCGTCGTAGACCGTCGAAAGCATCTTCGCAGTTTGCCGGACTCGCCACCCTTCGAACCGTTCTCTGTCTTCCAGAGGAAGGTCGTGCACCGGGAATCCTGCATCCTTGTAGAGAATGGATGTCGGTTTGTCCGATGTAACGAGGGTCCCCTCGCCATGGATGGCACGGGCATGTTCCACCCAATTTGGTGGGTCGTTGATGTCTTCAATCGTGCAAATCTCAACTTCGATGTTGTGATGGGCTGCCCATGCGCTGATCATCGTGGTACGTTCTTCCGCCGACCATGGATTGTTCGGCTCCCATTCGCTTTGTGCAGACCCAATAGCGACCATGACTTTCATGTTGGGATGAATGGCTGCTGCCTTCATGACCAACGATGCATGGCCATTATGGAAGGGCTGAAATCGACCCAATACGATGGCACGGTTCATGATAGATCCTCAGAAATAAGATTCAACATCGACTTCAGGAAGGTCATGCCCACATGCCCTGAAGCATTGGATCATCCGCTTGCATCCCTCGACCATCTCTTCAACGGGGGTTTCACCCATCGAGCCAACTCGGAACATTTTCCCTTTGAGGTGGTCTTGACCACCGATGACTTGAGTGTTGAATTCGTCCTTCAGTTTCCCTCGCCAAGCATCATCAATACCTTCTGGATACATAATGGCCGTCACGGAAGCGCTGCGACCCGACCTGTCTGCAAGCAACTCAAAGCCAAGGTCAGAGAATAAATTTCGAACTCCGTTCGCCATGTGTGCACATCGGCTCCAACGTGTTTCATTGGTTTCTTGCCGTAGCACTTCCAAAGCAGCACCCCAGCCCATGGCGAGGTTGATTGCAGGCGTCCAAGGCGTTTGGTCGTCGTCTCCTTTCTTCAAAGCAGACATCAGGTCGAGGTAGTAAGTCGGGTTTGCATCGCCTTGTTCACGAATCGCCTTCGCTCGTTCGATGTAATGCTCATTAATGGCAATGGCCGCAATACCGGATGGTCCAGCCGTGCATTTCTGCGCTCCGGTCACAACTGCTTCTGCATGCCATTCAGCGGGGTTGACTGGCATGCCGCCTACAGAAGTAATGCCGTCTAAGATGAAGGCGGTTTCGTGGCGAGCGCACATTTCAGCAATGGCTTCTGCATCTTGTGTGATGCCAGTGCTCGTTTCGTTGTGACAAATCAAAACTGCCTCGTAGCATTTCCGCTCAAGTTGTCGTTCGAGTTCACCAAGGTCGAAGGCCCGTCCCCACTCTCCTTTCAAGTGCTTCACATTGCAGAAACGGTCACACATTTCAGCCACTCGCTCTCCGAATTTACCGTTGGTTGGGACAAGAACGAGATCGTTGGTTCGAAATCGATTGGCGATGACCATTTCCATGGCTGCTGTACCACTTCCGGAGACGACGACGACCTTGTAGCCGTCCTCACCGGTCCAAGATTCGGTGTTGCGTTCTGGGTTTGATGGTGACAAATTGAATGCTGAGCGAAGGCCTGAATTCAAGGTGGCCATGACCTCACGGAATTCAGTTCCACGGGCCGTCATGACAGGTGTGCCCATGGCATCGAGGCACGGCTGGCCCATTCGGACAGGGCCTGGGACAAGGAAGCAATCATCGTAGCCCATGGAATGTCGCACTGCACGGAGGTTCTTCAAGACCACACCTCAGAGGGCACACTTCCGTTGCAATCCTGCCATTCCGTTGACCTCTTAGTGTGGCGTCCACTGGTCGCCTCATGGTGCGCATTGGATTGGCGATGTTGCAAGGGGCGCGCCATGAACACATCGAGTCGCTTCACGGTGCAGCAGCAGAACTTGGCATCGAGGTAGAACTTGTCGAACTGCGCCGTGGAGATCAGGTTGATGCTCACCTCGATGGGCTCATTTTGCCCGGTGGGGAATCAACCGCCATGAGGAAAGCCAGCAAAGGTGCGGCACTTCTTCCTGCACTTTTTTCTTGGATGGATTCAAATAAACATCGCCCGGTTTTAGGCACCTGTGCCGGAGCGATTCTGTTGGCTTCGCCCGGAACGAATCGGGCTCCATTCATTCGCGCCTCAATCGCCCGAAATGCTTGGGGCCGTCAACGCCAATCCTTTGAGGCCACCGTCGAGGTACACATCACAACACCTGCTGGTGACGGAATTGGCGAACACAGCAACGCTGCTGATCGGTTCAACCGCCGCGCGCTTCCAGTCGCTCCAAACGCTGCGGCACTGGACGATGAAGGCTTTCCTGGCGTGTTCATACGGGCTCCAAGATTCGATACACAAAGCGTCGATTGCCAAACCATCGCCTCTCTCGGCGAGGAGGCTGTTGGCGTGCTCGATGGGAATCGGATGGCGCTGACATTTCATCCTGAATTGACGTTAGATCGTCGCTTCCACCGCTGGTTGTTGACTGAAGCCGAACGCTGCAAGAGCGAGCGCTAACATCGACGCCTTCAAACCAAACAGGTTCCACGACGGGTTGAGTTCCATGGCTACATCGTTGCAAATGGCCACCGAAATCCTCCCAGCTGAGGAAGGTGAGGCAGAAGGTTGCGTGCAGTGCCAACTTGGCAGCAAGCTCGTTCTTTTTGTGACTGGAAAGTGCCATTGGGGGTGTGATTATTGCCCTCTTTCAGACAACAGAAGGGAATCACCAGATATGTTTGCTAATGAGCGACGGTGCACAACTTGGGAGGAAGTCATCGAGGAAGGCCATGCAATGCGTGCCACAGGAACAGGCATCACCGGTGGCGATCCAATGCTGGATTTGGAACGCTCTCTCGAAGCCGTCAAACAACTCAAGGCTGCCTTCGGACCTGACCATCACATTCACCTTTACACTTCGATTCCCTTTGCAACAGATCGAGCCGCCGATTTTGGTGCAGCAGGACTCGACGAAATTCGTTTCCACTTGCTTGATGGAACCGTCAACAAGTACACCGACATTATGCAGGCATGTGTTGACGCCGGGATCGAAGTGGGCGTTGAACTCCCATGTGAGCCGGACAAAGAAGACCAGTTGTTTTCTTTATTGAATCAACTTCATGGCTCACCCGCATCATTTCTCAACCTCAACGAACTTGAAATCACTGTTGGGAATCAAGAAAACATGGACGTGCGGGGCTTCAATCTCAGCGGCGGTATCACTGCAGCCGCTGAAGGTTCTGCTGACCTTGCCATCCGGTTGAAAGAAGCCTCTACCGAATTAGATTTCCATCTGAAATTCTGCTCTGCCCGCTACAAGGATGCTGGCCAATTGCGTGCTCGGTTCCGTCGGAGGGGCCAAGCAACGCTTCGGCCCTACGAAGTGTTGAGCGAGGATGACACCATTCTTTTCGGCGCCATTCCTACCTTGCTAGAGGATGCAACCGGTGATGTCAATGAACTTCAGCACGAACTTGGCGTCAGCGAGGGTTGGATTCGATATGACGCCTCCAGCCAACGAATTGAACTGCCATTGTCCCTAGCTGAAGACCTCGCAGAAGTCTTGAACGTGCCTGTTTTGTTGGTAGAAGTTCACCCCACACATGAACGCCTTGAAGTCGGCGTCGTTCATCTCAACGAGCACCGTTAAGCCGAACCAAACACCTCAACGGCGAGGCTTATATCATCGGTGCTTTAGGACAGGCTACCTTAGGGCTCGTGGTCTAGGGGTTATGACGTCGCCTTCACATGGCGAAGATCGCCGGTTCAATTCCGGCCGAGCCCACCAATTGACAACGGAGGCGGAATTGCTCCAGCCAAGAACAAGGTGATTGGATTTGATGTGTTCTTTGGCGCCGGTTCAATTCCGGCCGAGCCCACCAATTGACAATGGAGGCGGAATTGCTCCAGCCAAGAACAGAACGATTGGATTTGATGTGTTCTTTGGCGCCGGTTCAATTCCGGCCGAGCCCACCAATTGACAACAGAGGCGGAATTGCTCCAGCCA
>JAQXFM010000327.1 GCA_029250305.1 Candidatus Poseidoniaceae archaeon
CAAGTCTTTTCGAACTTGATCAACGCAGGCTCTTACATCTTTGAAGATGATGTGTTCGATTGGATGCCTCATGGACGGCATTCTATAGAACGAGATGTGTTTCCTAAATTGGCCGATGATCAATTGCTGAACGGTTTGCCCTTCGAGGGCTACTTCATCGATGCAGGAACGCCTGATGCTTGGATGGATGGCGTTCAACGTTGCATTCGAGAAGGTCGATTCCAACGAGGTCAAGTCCAAGGCACCACATGGTATGCAGACGGCCAATCTTCACCATCAGCAACCGTCAGTGATTCAATGATTGAACAGAACGTTCGTCTTGACGCTTGCACCATTGAGCGGACGACCTTGCTTTCTGGTGCGACGGTGGGGTCACAGGCTCATCTGAAAAACTCCCTTGTTGGACGGAATGCCATGATTGGTTCCAATGTGGAACTTGACGGCGTCGTTGTCGACCATGATTCCAAAGTTCCAGCAGGTACCAAGCAAACTGGTGGTCAGTGGCCAAACATCCAATCCTGATTCACGACGGACGGAAGATGTCAAATGGTGCTCGATGGTGGGCAAAGCATGACCAAACCGCTCATCGTTGTCAATTTCAAGACGTACGCATCAGCATCAGGCGCAACAGCAGAAACGCTTGCTGTTGCTATGGAGGCTCACAGCAACGGACCTGCTCGAATGGTCGCCGTTGTATCAGCGTTTGATTTGGAAGCCGTTCGCCGTGCAGCTCCTTCGCTTGAAGTGTGGTCACAGCACCTTGATCCAGTGGGCCAAGGTGGGTTCACTGGCTGGCTCGAACCGAAAACAGCGATGCATCGAGGTGCTCAAGGCACCATCATCAACCACGCAGAGCACAAGGTCGAAATGGACCACGTGAAGCGTTTGCTCCCACAATTGCCAGATGATTTCCCGGTGTGTGGGTGTGCCGCTGATCTTGAGGAAGCAAAGAGCCTTGCAGAAATGGGCCCCACATTCATCGCCGTCGAGCCACCAGAATTGATTGGAGGCGATGTCTCAGTGACCACGGCCGATCCTTCAATTGTCAGCGATACAGTCGATGTTGTAAAAGCCACAAATCCAGATGTCCGTGTACTTTGTGGTGCTGGTGTCAAAAACGGCCAAGATGTTGCAACTGCGATCAAACTCGGTGCAGAAGGCGTCCTCTTGGCCAGCGGTGTGACAAAGGCATCTGATGTCGCCTCAGTGCTCAACGACTTGGTTTCCTTGCTTTAGACACCGGAACTGGCAAGCCTTAGGATTCGCTTTCTTCGCATTGTTTCGAGGGTGTCATTGCCTAAGCAGATTGGTTTGAAACGACACGACGAACATTCGGAACCATCCTTGGCAAGTGGGACAGTTTGTAGATTGTATCTCGAGGCATCAACGCAGGCCTTCATCTCTGCCACATCATGACCAATCATTCTCTTTGCCATTTCCACTTCTTTCATGCTGACCTCAACAATGGTGCGAACCCAAGCACCGCCTCGCCAACCGATGGTCCTGACGGCATACATCGCAGGCATGTTGGGCAAACCAGTTCTTTTTGTAGCCCACAAGACCATGGCGAGGGACTCAAGCTGTTCAGAGGCGTTCGTTCCGCTGGATTGCATGTCAAAACGAATGAGGTGCCATTTTGCTTGAACTCGAATGGCTAAATCAGGCGATGCAAAGAGATCCATTCCATCGATGTGCTCCGAATCGAGGCGATCTAACACTGACCACTGAGGGTGAATGCCTCGCTGCAATTGGACCAGCACATCAGTTCTCCATAACAACTTCATCCGATGATTGGCCACAATGAGCATGGCTTCGAATTGAGGGTGAGGCATTCGATTTGAAGTGGCTCTCAGTGAATCCATGAATCGTAATCGTAAGGAACGTTGTGCCACGTCTTGCGTCCATTCAGTCCCGTTGCGTAATGCTTCAAGTTGTTCGATCACGGTTGCCTTCAGCGATCTCAAGAGAAGGTTCCACGTTTTGACACGATCGGCGCTGGTAGAACGTCGGCCTTTGGATGCGGAGGCGTACGCCCGAACCCAGGCGGTTGGGCATTTCAGGAACAGGTCACGTTGCGTACGACTCCAACTTGGGG
>JAQXFM010000345.1 GCA_029250305.1 Candidatus Poseidoniaceae archaeon
GCTTGATGGTGCACTGAACGATCATTTCCCACTGCGCATCTGGCAAACTGGGAGCGGGACACAATCCAACATGAACACCAACGAAGTCATCGCGAACCGGGCCATTGAGATGGCAGGGGGCGTTCTCGGATCGAAAACGCCTGTCCATCCAAACGATCACGTCAACCGAGCACAATCCTCCAATGACACCTTCCCGACCGCCATGCACATTGCAGCGGCAGAAGCACTCACGCACGAACTCCTTCCAAGCGTCCGAGCGCTTCGAAACGCACTCGATGACAAAGCAAAGGCATGGGCCGGCATCGTCAAAATTGGCCGAACCCACCTCATGGACGCCGTACCACTCACCCTCGGTCAAGAAGCGTCGGGTTGGGTAGCGCAGTTGGATGCAGATCTGCGTCGAATCGATTTCGCCCTCGATGACTTGTTTGAACTTGCTTTGGGCGGTACTGCGGTCGGCACAGGCCTCAACACTCACCCTCTGTTTGCTCAGATGGTCGCTGATGAGATTGCCAACATCACAGGCCTTACATTCTGCACTGCAGAAAACAAATTTGCGCAACTCGCCGCACACGACGCTGTCGTTGCTGCCTCTGGCGCCCTCAACACCCTTGCTGTGTCGTTGATGAAAATTGCAAATGATGTGCGCTGGCTTGGCTCAGGACCACGATGTGGCTTCGGAGAACTCGCCCTTCCAGCGAACGAACCTGGCTCGTCAATCATGCCTGGAAAGGTCAACCCAACCCAAGCTGAAGCCCTCACAATGGTGTGCGCTCAAGTCATGGGCAACAACACCGCCATCACCGTTGGCGGTAGCCAAGGAAACTTCGAATTGAATGTCTACAAGCCAATGATGATTCACAACCTTCTGCATTCAATTGAATTGCTGAGCGACTCCTGCCGAGCGTTCCGAACAAAGTGCGTTGAAGGCATGGAGCCTGTTGAGGAGAACATTGCGAACCACCTCGAAAATTCACTCATGTTGGTCACGGCACTCAACAACCACATTGGCTATGACAAGGCTGCAAAGATTGCTAAAAACGCCCATGAGAAAGGCACCACGCTCCGAGCGTCCGCCCTTGAACTCGGTTATTTGACCAACGAAGAGTTCGATCAGTGGGTCCGCCCCGAAGAGATGACAGGGCCACGCTCGAGTTGAACAGCGGGAGTTAGTCCGTGTCTGTGGCTGATGTACGCAGGGTACGCCCAAGCCAAAATCCACCACAGTTCACAACCACATCAGAAATTTTGTTGCTCCATTCCTCCGATGCAAATTCATAGGGCAGGTACAATTCCAAAACCTCCCATCCGATTGAAAGAATCAAAAAAGGAATCCACCCTATTTTCAAAATAGAACCAACAATTCCCCATTGGGCGAAGTGTCCTAAGGACCATATGTTGAGCAGCGCCATGGTTATGCCAGCCAAATTAAGGGTATAAGCATATGAAATTGGCATTTTGTTCGCCAACAGTATAATATTCTGGGAGATGATGGTGCTACCATGAACATGCGAACATCCGCACCAAGCCTGTTGTTGACTGCCCTTCTCCTTGTGGCCCTCGTGCCGCTCGGAACCGTTGCCGCAGCGCCAACCGAGGCGTCCGAATTTTACTATGGCGTCGAATACGATTGGAGCAGTTTGGATTCCGATGTCACAAATATGACGGGCCTCGATATCCCAGATATGCTCAGTGAAGTGATGGGCGCTGCCGATGATGCAGGCTTCAACTTGATTGTAGGGCAACTGATCACGGGTTCCTCAAATGTGTATGTGCACCACACAGAAAACATCGCCCCTCAAGTCATTCAGGATTTGGACGGCGAGGATGTCACCGTTTGGAGCCGAACAGACGATGTCACACTTCGTCACGGCATCCTTCTTGATGGTGTCTTCATGACCGATTGGATGGAAGCAGCATCTTTTGGTGGAACTGACACTTCTTTCGATATCGATGCAACATCCAGCGGCAACCAAGTTCTCACCGTTGATATTGCATACACTGAATACCTCGACGATGATTACAACCTGGTCGGAGCCGACATGGACTTTAGCATGGAAATCTCCATCTCAGACGTTGTTGAATTCGACGCTGCGTTTGTTGGTGGCGGGGAAGAGGTCAACATCGATTTCGACACTGGCGTCTCCTTCTCGTACGGAATCACAGAATCCTCCTCTGAATGGCGATTCGGTGAACCGAGCCCAATCTATGTGCAAATGTCAGCAAATGACTACACTGAATGGATGTGCCTTGGTGAAGAAGGCTACGAAGAACCTGGTGTTTATGAAAACCAAATGGTGTACGATGACTGCGGTGAAATTTCAGGAACCTACACCGGTGCTCTCGACTATGCCTTCAGCGTCACAGGAATTCCTACTGAAGAAATCGGCCTCGACGCCGGCGAACTCGACATTGAGCTTTCAGACGCCATCACAGAATCCGGAACCTTTGAATCTGGACTCCTAGGAGGAACAGAGATGGAATTCTCCATGAGTGATGACCTGACTGTTGACCTCGGTGATGGGGCAGGCCTCACAACATCAGTTTCAGCATGCCAAGATTGCCCACCAGGCAATCCCCTCATGTTCTTCATGATGGGCCAGGTAATTGCCGGAGCCAGCGAGTCATTCGCGGAAGCGGTTATCGATGATCTAACAGAAGAAATAAGCGATGACATTCTCGATATTTTCGGAGCCGACGAGGCAGAAGGCGAGTCCTATGACCCGTACGAAAACCAATGGGTGTGCGATAGCGGCGACCAATGGATCTACGAATGGAATGTCAATGACGGTGATGAAGATTGTTGGGATGGCTCCGATGAGATGGACATGTCTGGCAGTTGGAGCAGTTGGGGTGACAACATCAGTATGAACATCCAAATGGATGCTGATGACCTCATGTTCGATCAAGACGGAGCAACCTTCCTGTGCGATGATGGAACAGAGATATCTTGGGACCAAGTCCGAGATTGGTCGAATGATTGTGCGAACAATGAAGACGAAGATGCTGGCCATTCAAGCACTGATGAGTTCACTTGTAACGATGGCACAACCATCCCGTGGGAGAACATTAACAATTACGACGCAGATTGTGCCACGTCAGAAGATGAAGGCGCAACTGGCCATTACGTAATCGAAGCCCTTCTTACTGATGCTACGGGCACGCCTCTTTCGCAACAACAATCCACTCTCTGCGATGCATATGGTTGTGACTCGAACATGGAATGGTTCAGCGGATACGCTAGCTTTGACGCTGAAATGGCTTCTCCATCTGCTTACGGTGGACACGAATACTGCACAAGCGGCTCAGTGACCGATTCATCGGACGGCACCGTTGTGATGGAATTCTCGAACATGTGCAGCGACACGTGGGTTGGTCCGCAAATCGACTGGTACAATGCGAACCCTGGAAACATGAACATTGAATTTGAGACACAAGTGGGCGATTGGGATGAATCTGGGGATGCAAGTTACACCGTTTCCATTGTCGATTCAGAGGGCAATCAACTGTTCCTTGACACGATGTCAATTGATGGCAGTGACTACAGTTACATGATGTCTGGTGATGTTTCAGTGCTTGAAGAAGGTGAATACTGCATGCACATGGAGTTGACCCAAACCGGTGAGACTGAAGCCTTTGACACACAATCGGATTGTTTCATGGTCGAAGAAGAGCCTGAACCAAGCGACGCTCTTATGGCAATCGCTGAAGCGTTCGCCGAGTCAGATCTTGGCGAAGTCCTCGAGCAATTTGGAATGAACCTCGAGGACCGATTCGAAGATGTCGCTCCGACTGAACCGCCTTACAACGAGGGTATGTGGGCTCCAATGTGGAGTTCTGAGCACGCCGCAATGGTTGGCGTGGGCGTGTACGCAATGGACGATGATGGCGGGTATGTCATGGCAGGACCATCAACTGAAGGATACTCCGATGAGGCGCCTGTTTCATTGAGCATCCGATACTTGACCGGTGTCCCAGCCAGTACGGCAGCTGATGAGGCTGAAACGGCGACAGAAATCGAAGACATCGTGAACGTCGAAGACCACGACCTTGATCAGATTACAGAAGACCTCGAAGACGCTGGTGTCGACACCAGTGAAATCGAATTGCCAAGCAACGATGAGGACACCGACGGTGAGAATCCTCCGCAAACTGCGGAAGAACTTGCAGAAGATGCAGGCCTTCTCCCGGCGCTTTCTCCACTGACAGTGCTCGCAGTGATCTCACTTGCAGGCATCTTTGTTGGTCGCCGCTCAGAGGCTTGAATCGAGAACTCAAGTACGATGAGGGAGAGGGGCGACCATGCCTCTGCGACCTGCGCCGACGAAGTTCGGTGCCGGTGTACGCCTAACGGCAACGGTCCTGATTGCCGTTCATGTCCTGCTTTCGGCTTGGCTGGTGGTTCAGTTTGAAGGCAGGTACACAGAAGGTGCCCCTTCACCAAGCAACATCAAAGCGATTGTAGCGGTTGATGACGAACAAACACTGATCGATGTCAAGATCGAGAATTCGACATCATTTGCAATTTACATGCTCGTGAGAGATTATGAGCCACCAGCAGACAATTCTACGGAATCCAACTCAACATCTCCAGACGATGAGGAAAAGGATGATGCGGAAAGCAAGGAGGATACAAACCGCCTTGAAGCAGCCCGTTTATTCACAAAAGCCTGCCTTGCCTTGCTTGTGTTGGGTGAGGTGGCGGTGGTGTTTGGCATGCGCTTTAGGGCCACCTTCCGAGGTGTGATTTGGGCCACAGCCCTTGCATGCTTTTTGTTGATCTTACCGGGTGCTTACCTAACGGATCTTTCGGGCGGTGGTGTTGGTGGCGATGATGATGACAACGATGATCAAAACGGGGACCTTGCAAACGAGACATTTGTGGCACAGACCGAGGATGGCGCCATGGTGCATGGAGGCAGTTCAATTGACATCTCCCTCGCTCCCCTCGGTGTCCACTTTGATATGATGTTCAATGGGTATGACCTCGGCCTGGTGGATAAGGCAAACCAGTCAGATGTACGCGACAAGGAACCAGAACCGGGAAGCGAAGATGCAAATTCATGGGTTCAATTTGAATCCAGATTAACAGCGAAAGCCGGAAAGAACATCCAATCTCTGTTCATCTTGCCAGTGTTGTGGTTTTTCTTCCCAGCATTCGTAGGCGAGAAAGAGGAATTATCAGATGATGCCTTTGAGGAAGAGGGTTGAGATCACTCACTCACTCTTGCCTTTCGACACACTTCGACAAAGTTTTCGAACATTTCTTTTCCGAACTCGGAATCATTGACTTCAGGGTGGAACTGAAGGCCAAAGCGATCGCCGTTTTCGTTTTCCATGCCTTGCACTTTGCAGGAATCACTGCTGGCAGTGATGAAAAATCCTTCAGGGACTTCGTGAACCTCATCGTTGTGAGACTCCCACACGGTTTGGGATTCGTTTGTTCGAGCAAAAATCGTGCCGCCACCATCGTGGAGTTGAATTTGCATGGCGCCAAATTCAGGCTCGGGAGATTCCCGTGCATCGCCGCCGTAGAACCTGGCCATGAATTGGTGGCCGGCGCAGATGCCTAAGATTGGTACATCTAATTCGAGATAGGCTCCACAATTCCCTAATTCACCAGTAAGTCCGACGCGGGCAGCGCCGCCTGATAGAATAATTCCATCCACTTCACGCAACTCAGAAACAGGGGTTGTGTTTTCGATGATTTTTGTGTCGACTTTCAGGTAGCGCAGCATCCTCCACTCACGGTGCGTCCACTGGCCTCCGTTGTCAACTACGTCGATGATAAGGGGTCGTTCGTCCATTGTACATCGCCTATGATTTCCTCTGTGTTGGTCGAACAACCATGAACATGCCGCACCATTTGCACTGTGAATGGGTTCATGTCCTGACGCTCATTCGAGCAACCATGGCCCGAGTTCTGATTGTTGGTGGAGGGCTCGCTGGGCTTTCAGCGGCACTCGAAGCTACGTCAGCAGGCCACCATGTCGTAGCACTGGAGCGAGCGCAGCGAATTGGAGGGAGAGCGACAACCCAGCCACTCGACGGTTTTGCGATTGGTTATGGCCCTCACCTGTTGATGAAAAACGGCCCTCTCCACACCCTCGCAACAAGACTGAGCAGGGTTCGACTTGCGACACGTCCGGTTCGGCCCCACCGTGTCGAGATCCTTGGTCATGGAGCGATACGTCCGACCGGTGATGTGCGAACCGCCGCTCTCAACAAACGGGCAATGAAGGCTGGTGATCGAACCAACCCAATTGTGCAAGGCGCTCATTTTGTCTCCAATTGGGGGGCGCCAACACATCATCCAAATCGACTTACAGCCCTCAATAAGAGTCAATTGTTGGTGAGCAATGAAGGCTGGGCTGGATTGGTTGGCAGAATGGCTGCAGCACTTGACGAAGTCGGCGTGTTCATCGAATGTGGATTGGAGGTGACCCGCATTGAGCGTGGTAAAGCTCATCTTTCAGACGGACGGACCATCGAAACCGATGCCATCATTCTCGCCTGTGGTTCAAAGACAGCCCGCCGGCTTGTGGCGAGCATGGACGCAGAAGCTGCGGAAGGATTCGACTCACTTCAACGAACGACGGCTTCTGTTATTGAGGTGGGGCTCGATTCGAAACCTTTCACTGACAACCAGATCGTTGTTGATGTCGAACGCTCAATGGCCATTGTGGACTATTTCTCAATACAGCCGAGACTTGGGTTGGAAGGCTCTCATTTAGCTGCGATTGCAGTTGGGGGGCTTGCTCAAGATGCCGGTTCAACAGCCTTCGAAACATCTGAAGAACGCCTTGCTGCATTGGAGTCTTTCCTCGATGAGCGCGCCCTTGGGTGGCGCGAACACATCATACAAGATGGGCGACAAAAAGCGATCACCCTGCATGAATCACCCACGGAAGGATTGAGCCAACTCACCTTTGCTGAGCACGGCGTTGTCCTTGCTGGTGCGTGGGTGGAACAGGAACACTGCTTAGCAGATGGGGCGGTTTCCTCGGGCCGAAAAGCAGGTCGTCTCATTTCAGAACTCATTGATTGAACACTTATTCACCGGCGGCGCAAGGCCATCTCATGCGCTTCGTGTCATGGAATGTGAACGGCATTCGTGCGGCCATCCGAAAAGGGATTGACGGGTATTTTGACTCACTTGACGCTGATGTGTGGATGTTGCAAGAAGTGCGATGCCTTCCTGAGCAATTACCCAAAGGCTGGAACTGGCCAGATGGCTATGAAGTGAACCTCCACGCAGCCGAAAAGAAAGGCTACTCAGGCGTGACTACCTTGAGCAGAAACCCTACCGATGCTGTGGCAACTGGGAAGGGCGGCTCAATCGATTCTGACGACACGGAGGGCCGGGTGCTCGTCACGCAGCACGGCGAACTCACCTGCATCAATACATACTTGCCGAGTGGTTCAAACAAAGAGGAACGCCAAGCGTTCAAAGAAGCCTGGATGGACGAATGGCGTGAATTCTTGAAGCCATACGTGTCGAGTTCGACCCCTGTTGTTGTGTGCGGGGATCTTAACATCGCTCACACAGAGGATGACATCTGGAATCCGAAAGGCAACGCCAAGTCCAGCGGCTTTCTTCCACATGAGCGCGCTTGGTTCACTGAATTGCTCAATGATGGCTGGCATGATGTGTTTCGACAACACGTCGGTGAAGGTGAGAAGATTTTCTCCTGGTGGTCAAATCGCGGCCAAGCCCGAATCAAGGATCGTGGATGGAGAATCGATTATTTCCTACTGAATGATGCAGCGGCTGAACGCTTCGAATCAATTCGAATCGAACGACAAGGCGGTCTTGATGTATCGGATCACGCACCGGTTATTCTTGACTTGAAGGATTGATCATTCACCTTCAAGGTCAGCAAGAGCAACCATCAACTCGTCAACGATGTTTCTGAGTTCTTGCAACGATGTGTGGTGGACTTGAACCGTGAGACTTGCTTCACCGCTATGCTCCTTGAGCGTGGCTTTGCAGTGCGGCCGGGATGCTGCCGCTAGGAACAGGGTCCCAAGGGATGGGTCACCAGACCATTCCACAGTGACCGTATGCCCTTCGACCATGGCTTGTGGTTGAGGTGGACTCTTATGACGATGACTCAACGCCTTCACATGGCCAAGGGGGAGGAGGACCCGTTTGTTTTGGCCGGCACAGGGGGCGTGACGCTTGGCGAGGCGCGAACCAACCATGAAGGGCGGCAAGCAATCCTCCTTTTACGGGGCAACGAAGATGCCTCCGAGTTCATTGCCTTGGTTGCAACGATGGGGATCACCATCACAGAATCACTGCACCAGCCGGGCCACGAAGACCCACGCGGCTTTTTTGGAAAAGGGCGCCTTCAGGATGTCGCCGATGAACTCTCGACACGAAGCAAAAATCATCCTTGGTCGGGCGTCGATCTTGTTCTTCTTCACACAAATGCAACCCCAAGGCAACTCGTTGGCGTCAGTGATGCAGTCAAGGTCGAGGTGTGGGATCGCGTACGATTGCTCCTTGCGCTGTTTACTTCTCATGCAGCATCGATAGAGGCGAGAACTCAAGTTCGTATTGCAAGGTTACAATCAGATCGGACCGTGTTGAGAGAATTGGCGAATCAATCGACCACCGGTGAGCGTGCTGGATATGGTGGCGGAGGTATTACTGCCTTACAAGCCTCAATCGCCAACATCAACCGAGAATTGACACACCTCAGAAAGCGGCAGCAAAAGCACGCAGGGGCCCAGTCAGAACGCCGCCGTCAGCGCTCGCGCAGCGGAGCGATGACTGTTGGCTTAGCTGGCTACACCAACGCCGGGAAATCAAGCCTTTTTCTGAACTTATCAGGCAAAGAAGTCCTCGTGCAAGACAAGTTGTTCTCGACCCTTGAAACAACCCTTGGACGAATGGAAGCAAGCCCTCGTGTCTTGTTAGCAGACACGATTGGGTTCATCGATCATCTCCCCTCAGCAACCCTTGACGCCTTTCGGGCCACGCTGGCGGAGGCCTTGGAAGCAGACCTGTTGCTTATTCTGGCTGATGTGAGCGACGACCCAGTTGAACTTGAACGCAAATTGTTCACTTCGAGGCAAGAAGTCTTCACTCGTTTTTATGGCGAAGAAATTGACGAAGAGTTTCCGTGGCAAAACGATGCAAGTTCATTGAAGCATCATGTGATGATGGTGCTAACCAAGGTCGACCAAGCTTCCCAGCAATACGTCGAGGAAGCCATAGCCACTGTCTCAGCCCTCGGCTTACCCGAGCCCTACATTGTTTCATCACACAGCGGTGAAGGGATGCAGGAGTTGAAAGACGCCATCCTGTTTCACCTCTTTGGCCCCCAAGTTACTCTCCTGCTTCTTCCAGCACACGACCAAAGCCCGCGTGGCATCGAGGGCTATGTTTCAGATGTGTATGAGGCAGGGCTCGTCACCGAAACAGAACGCCTCGACGATGGCCTCATTTCGATGACGGTATGGATTCACGAGCAAGCCTTAGCCCGCCTTATCGCTCATTCCAAGGGCCGCATCGAGGTCAAGTAGGACGACCCCTTCGTCAATCCATGGACGAGAAGGGCGACGAAGCACCGCCCCTCGATGGAGAGGAACACGAGGATTACCTCGATGACCTCACTGGATTGGCCGAACCGAAGTCTGCGATGATGTTCTCATCTTCCAGCGCAGTTCTTACCATTGAAGATCCAAACCTACACCCAATGGGCAAAGCCATTGCCATCTTCGTCCTGTTCATCTGCATGCTTGGATTTCTCAATGGACTCGATTACGCATCAGCCGAATCAGGTCTTGTCCGCCCCGATGAATTCGTGTACAGGCTTTCCATGACGGCACCCGATGATACAGCCACATTTCGGGGCTCTGTAAGCGATCATAATGGCGAGGCCTTGGTCAATGCGACCGTCTATGTTTCGTGGGATGAAGGAGGATCTTGGAATTATTCTGAAATAAAAACAGGCGCTGCGGGAGAGTTTGAGTTCGAACGCCTCGATCCAGGGTTAGCGCGAGTCGACATCATCGTTGAGCGCGACGGCAAGCGGGATGTATTCGCAAACCGGGTGCTGCTTTCACCACCTGCAATGATTGAACCAATTGGCTTCACCAATCTTGATTTCATGGTCCCTTCCCAAGAGGCGTTCGCCGAAGCTCCCTGTTCCAATGGTGCGGAAGAGTGTGAGATTCGCAACATCGACATGACGCCCGGCCAAATGGAACATCCACTCATCGACCCGGGTGCTGCGGGTGTCTACATCACAATCGGATTCGGTTTCATGGGCCTCGCGCTGATTGCAGCAGGGTTCACCGTGTGGGCATTGCGCAGTGGCTCGCTGCTTGTGCTTCGCACAGCGGCTGCCCTGGCCTTTTTTGGTATGGGCCACTATTACTCAGCGTGCCTTTTGGGTCTGGTTGCGTTGGGTCTGACGTTCGCTGTTCCACGACCAAGGATTCCACTCACCGACCCACGCCATCAAGACCAACCCACTGGAAATTGACACATCTGAACCGTCCAAGTTAAGATGACGCCACCCAACAGCAGGGCATGGACCTCCTCACATCAACATGGATGACGCGGTCGCTTGGTGAAGCCGTTGCTTCGGTGGCGTTGGAAGAGGATCACTCAGTCCTTGTCGGTGGGTGGAACGGGACGCTCAAACGCTGGGATGAAAAAGGCGATTTGCTGTGGAGCGCACAACTCAACGATCGAATCAACGATCTTGCAGTCCACCCTGAATGCGTCATCGCAACAGCTGGCCTTCATCTTGTTTGCATCGAAAAGAACACTGGTGAGGTGCGGTGGTCTCATGCCCTGGAAGGCAGCGCCGATTCCGCAGTGATTCACGACGAAGTCGTGCATGCCGTCTCATCCGTGTATGACATCGAACACAATGATTTCATTGAATCAGCGGTTTGGGCTTTTGACCTCAATGGTGATGAAAAGTGGGTGACAAGAATGGACGAGCGTCCATGGACAATGTTGACTCATGACGCATCCCTTTGGATTGGACTTGGTCGGCCGAAGTGCGGGTTTGCAATGGTGGGCGAAAACGGCTTGCTGACCCATGTCGATGGTCCAGTGAATTCGCCAATCACCTGCGGTTCGGCTGGAAAGACGAACCTGTTTTTTGGCCATGCCGATGGAACAGTTTCTGACCACGCATCAAACATTGTCCTCACTCGCCCAAGCGGCATCGAGTCGCTTGCCTCCCTCGAAAATGGGATCGTTGTTGCCGATGAGGACGGTGATGCTTGTGCTTTTGATGCAAAGGGAGGGCAACGTTGGTGCCTCAAAGGTGCGCCAATCGAAACTCATTGTGTCGGCTTTGAATCCAACGGAGCTAAAACGCACTGGATCGCCCGATGGTCCGGTTCCGCAGGCAGCCTTGAAGCAGTGAATGCAGAGTCAGGCGACATCTTAGCAGCATCACCTCAGATGCATGTGCGATTCATGCATTCAAATGACCAGAGGCTCATCGTTGGTTGTGAAAACGGCGATGTTCATGTGTGGGAGCGCAGTGTGTTCCACCGTCGTTTATCCAGCAATTCTCAAGAAGACGAAGGCCCAAAAGATGCACGAAAATCGGCCTTGCAAGACAAACTTCGAAAGTTGCGTGAGCGATGAAGCTACCTTGATATCTCCTTGACGCTCAAACGGCTATGGAACACAATTCACAGTGTTGAAAATCATTAATTGAGTCTTACAACGGGCCAACTGCAAGCCCAAGCAAGAGGACAATGCTTGATGCTACAACGATCAGTACATTGTCATCAATCGGACCAAACTCATACCGTTCAACAAACGAAGCGACTGCGCCTGAAATCGTGCCCCACAGAGG
>JAQXFM010000022.1 GCA_029250305.1 Candidatus Poseidoniaceae archaeon
CCACCGCTTCCATCATAGTTGGGTGGGGTGTGGAACGAGAGCTGCGAAGCCTTCGTGTGATCGGTACTGAAGGAAAAATTGAGCTGGACTTCGGACAACATTCCACCCTCATGCTCAACGATGAAGTGCGCAATCTAAAACCATCAAGATCCCCCCTGCAAGTGCAGGTTCTGGCAGCCCTCAACACCCCTCATATGACGCCTGAAAGAATCAAATCCATTTTCAACACGACCGTGAATGTGGAAAAAGTCAAACTCGCTATGAGTCGTCAAATATGAGCAATCACTTTGCGAGTCTTCAAGAATTAAAGCGGTCTGGATGAAATTATGGGCATCTCCTATTCCACCATCCAACGCCTGTTCCTCGGCAGTTTCGTTGCCGCAGGAATCACTTGGTTCACCCAAGACAACTTCACGGATGCGGCGTATGTGTTGATTGCACTTTCTGCGCTCATTGCGGTTGCATGGGGCCTTTCCGAGCGTGAAATGACGTTCGCACACCTCGGAATGAACCAATCCGGTGTCCTTACCGTTCTTGCTTTCCTCGGCTCAATCGCTCTCTTTGCAGAAGTGAGCATTCGAGTTTGGGGCTTTCCAACCACAGGGTCCTACCTTCTCTCTCTCTTCTTCGTTGGCTCATTTTGGTGGACCAGTGCGTTGATTCAACCCGAAAACAACTGAATACCAAAACCCGCCCAAAGTCATACCTTCAACGGGCGAAGGGTGAAAGGCCTCGGCCACTAACATCAACCGATTGATATGGCGAAGTACGGCGACCACCCTGCCCTCCCACAGCGACTTGAGGACCTTCTCATGGAGGACGTTCACACTGTTTTCATCAAAGCAGATTGCCCACCAAGGGTGAAACGCGGATCAATTGGCCAACTCCGTTTGGTTGACGTCGAAGGTGCGGATGATGGAAAATGGGACACGTTGCGCATGGAGTCACTCCAAGAAGAACTGGTTGGGCTCGTCGATGAGCACCGGCACCGCAGCGATTGTTTTCTTGAAATCGATCGGAAAGGATGCCAAGTCATTCAACTTGGCGATCTTCGAGTTTCTTGTGCTTGGCCCCCTTTTTCCGATGCTCGAGAAATCACCATCGTTCGCCCCGTAGCAAAACTGTCTTTGGGCGATTATGAGTTGGACCAGCGGCTCATCGACCGCTTGGCAGACCACCATCGTGGGGTGTTCATTTGTGGGCGCCCGGGGTCCGGCAAAACGACCCTTGCCCAAGCCATTGCCGAATACCTCGACACAGATGTTGGGGCGATGGTCAAAACGATGGAAGCGCCAAGGGATTTGCAACTCGCTGACCGAATCACCCAGTACGCTCCACTCGAAGGCGATTTGGAAAAAACCGCTGAAATCATCTTCCTCGTCCGCCCAGATTTCGTCATCTTTGACGAAGTACGACGGGCGCGAGACTTCGAAATCTTCGCTGATGTCCGGCTTGCAGGCGTTGGCTTGCTCGGTGTGACACACGCAAATTCCGCCCTCGAGGCGATTCAGCGTCTCATCGGCAAGGTTGAACTTGGTCTTGTGAGCCAAGTCCTCGACACAATTATCCACGTTGAAGCTGGCCAAATCGAGCAAGTCATGGAACTTCGTATGACAGTGAAACCACCAACCGGAATGCAGGAAGAACTTGCTCGTCCTGTGATCGAAGTGGTCGAGTTTCCAAGCGGAAAAATCACCCACGAGATGTTCGCATTTGGTTCCGAAATAGCCGTTGTCCCTGTCGAGGGCCGTAAGCAAGGCGCCCTGTCGCCAATGAAAACACTGGCCCGAGATCAACTCGTTCACATCATTCAACAATGGGTTGGCGTTCAATGTCAAGTTCAATTCAAAGGTGAAAGCAGTGCCACAATTTATGCCCCACAGAACATGATCTCGACCCTCATCGGAAAGGGCGGAGAAAACGTTCGACAACTGCAAGATGAACTTGGAGGCATGCAACTCAACATCGAATCCTTTGATGAAATGCCAGAATCGATGGGTGCACCTTCAAACCCCCATTGGAGGGATGTCTCAGACCGCCGCAGTCGAGGTGGCGGGGCGTGGGAGCACAACGCACGCGGCACGAAGCCACGGAAAAACAAAGGAAAGAAGGACAGAAAATAACACGGCTTTCACAAGTAATTTCGCGTTACTGAACCGATGTTCTGGGATAATTATAGGGACGCTCTTTAAGTATCTTAACTTTAGATTTCACGCTCATGAGCAGTGATGATAGTGCCTCCGGTAGCGAAGGCCGTGCGCTTGTAAAGTTCCTTCTTGAGAACAGAATGATGATGAATTGGATTTCCATTCTCATGATCGTTTACGCCGTGTGGGCCACCATCGAAGTCTTCACGAACGCAAGTGGCGCCACGTGGTGGCCGCCAGAAACAGGCACACCCGTCTCCGATTACTTCGAATCTGATAACAGCAGTCAAAACATCAACAACGGCTGGGTGATTGGCCTCGGTGCCGTGTTCGGCACTGTTGGCAGCATGGTCCAATATTTTTACCGAGCCGCACCCTATGTCGATGCATCGATGCAAGCAACCGCTGCGCTCATCATCTCCGCTGTGAAGGAAGACGAAATTCAAGAATCCGCTGAAAAGATGGCTAAGGAAATGGTCGCTGCGGAAAAGGAAGAAGCAGAAGCTGAAGCACAAGCACAAGCACAAGCAGAGGCAGATGCTGAAGCAGAAGCCCAAGCAGAAGCCGCTGCAACAGCGGTTCCAGAACAAGAAACAACCGATGAACCAACTGCCTCATCGGATGCGGTAATAGAAGACGACGGGCAGCGCAAAAAATTCTGAGGTGAAAATATGTGGGAACATCGATCTGTATCAAACAAAGCTTACGCTGAAACCAAACAAATGCGACCAAGTGAGACATACGTCCGCTTGATGGACGTTGTCGAAGAAGCCGTATCGAAGGCGCAAGTCGACGAGTTCGACCACAAAGCCTTCCTCAAGTACGTCCCACAACGTGGCCCTTGGGAAGAACTCCCTTCAACCGACACTTCGAAATCAGATCCGCGTGTTCGTTACATCGGCCCTGCCCGTGCACGACTGCTCAACACCAACCTCATCCTCGGTTCTTCGTGGATTGAAGCAGAGCGATTCAAGTTCGAACGACGAATTTCGAATGTATCTGAATTCCTCAAGCAAAAGACCATCGTCAACGCAAACATGTGGACTCCGAAGCAATTGTCGACAACACAGACCCTTTTCTTCTGTTCCACAGGCGATGAAGAACGCATGGGCGGATCGTTCCTAACCGGCGACGGCCCTGGCGTAGACCACCCATTCTTGGGCGCTCCTGAAGGCGAAGAGCCCGAATGGGAACCAATTCTTTGGGGACTCGGACATCGTGGCGTTGTACCCGATTCGGATCCACTCGACACCTGCTTCTACCCATCATTGATGCACCGTGGTGTATCATTCAACAACCGACTTGGATGGACCCGTTACTCGCCTGCAGGTTTCGGAAAGGACGCCAGCGGCTACATCATGACTCGCCCGGGCACATGGATTTGGCCTGCTGTTAACGGCAACCGTGAATCCCCAACTGCGTTCAACCTCTTGGTGAATTTGCCCGATCGTCGACTTTCGTTCGGCGAAGAAGGCATCACAGATGTGTTCATGACCACCGGCAAGACCTCTCTTTACAGCCTCATGGGCATGATGAGTTCTTCCACCGTTCGCCAAATGTTCGGCGCTGGGTCGGAAATGGTGCCACTCGAATTCCACTGCATCGAACCTGGATTGGATGAGTGGATTGCAAGCGCAAGCGACGAAGACAAGTACGCTCGCCTCTTTGAGGTCTGTGCATCCATCGGATACATGCTCACTGATCCTTGGATTGGCGGCCTCGGCGGCGGTGCTAAGCGCCGACGTATGCTGATTTATCCACGTGACCAAGGTAACTTGCTGACGTGTGTTAACGCCAGCCAAGTTGCTGACCACGCCCTCAAGTCGAATTACGAGGCGACCGTGTTCACCAAGCTCGACCAAGCCGATTTCATGAACCGTGTTACCCGCCGTTTCAAAGCATACGCAGACCTTGTGGCAGCGAGCGACGTTGCTCAAGGATCACGATGGATCAGCCAAGCCGACTTCCACGACGGCGAGAAGAAGCAAGTTGGACCAAACGTTCACTCAATCCTTTCAGTTCGTGGCTATGATGTGATGAGCATGGATGAATACATCCAGACATTCAACGACATTTCTGCCGCACCTGACCGATTGATGCGCCGATGCGTTCAATCGATTGCAACAAACGCTCTAAAGACCGTTTATCCGCTCGTTGACTTAGGTGAAACAGGCGATGCTGCACCATACTCGCACATCTTTGGTGCACGGGACGATAACCCACTTGTGTACTACACGGACATCCGCTTCTTGGTCCCAACTTCGATTGACAAACTCCGCAACATCACAGGCTCCCGAGGAGCAGACCGTGGACGAATGCGAGAAGCATACACCGCACTCACCGCAGCTGACCCAATGACCAGTCTATCGATACAAGACATCTGCCTACCGTTCTTGGCAGACTTGGGCGAAGACTCTTGGCAAACTGGAACTGGTTTGAATGAGAACGAAATCATCGTTGAAGTGACCATGGCCGTTAACCCAGCTCGAGTCTGGAAGGCAATCCTCGACCCTACAGTCAAGGAAGTGTTCGACTTGCCAAAGGGCAAGAAGGGAACAGCGGCCAACCTCTGGGGTGACATCTTCATGGAAAACGAAACGCTTCACGCAAAGATGGAACGAGATGGCCTCGGTCATTATCTCCGCTTGTTGAAGCTAGCGTTCCACTGGGCCAACGACGAAGCAAGGAAAGAACACGGGCTGAAGAAGTAATTCTCTTCGAAACGTAAGGAGGCATTCAAATGTCAGCCACTCTGAATCTCACTGAAGTCTTGTCTTCCCTGCAAGACTACCTGACGAAGGATGGAAGCATTTCTTCTGAAGGAAGATCCTTTTACACCAATTTCCGGAACGAAATCAATGCCCACCCCGGGACGTTTGCTCCCACAGAAATCGAGATTTTGATGGAAAACGCTCGACGCAAAATGGCCGAGGAAGTCTCAGATGAAGAATTCAAGGGCTACGTTGAAGCCGTCATCTCTAAGATCAGTGTTAAGGAACGCCTCGAAATCAAAGCGAAGGAAGACGCAGACACGCGTTCGAAAGAAGAGATCGCTCGAATGGTCGAAGAGGCAGAAGAAGAAGCACGAGCGAAAGTTCAAGCAGAATTCAAACTCAAAGCAGCGGCGGAAGCTCATGCCAACGCCACTACTGAACCTGAGCACGTCCTTCCAACCCCCCTCGAAGACGTCGAAGCAATGGTCAAAGAAAAGGCCGAACTCGCTGCGGAAGATGCGAGAAAACTTGCCGAAGAGGCGGCCATTAAAGCCGAAGAACAAGCAAGGGAAGACCTCCGTAAACAAGAGCATGAGAATGCCATGGCCGAAATCGAAGCCGCTAAGGTGGCTGCAGAAGAGGAGATTGCTCGCCTCAAAGCCGAAACAAAGGCTCAGATTGCCGCTGTAGAGGAAGAACGAATTCGCGCCGAACAAGAAGCAGCAGCCCGAGCAGCGGAGGATGAGGCCCGACGCCTTGCTGAGGAAGAATTAGCACAGGCAAAGAAGCAAGCCGAAGCAGATCTTGAGGCCGCACGCCAGTCCGCTCTTGAAGCACAAGAAGCGCTTGCTGCCGAGGCAGAACGTCTCAAGGCAGAACAAGAGGCGGCAGCCGAAGCGGCTAAGGTAAAGGCAGCCGAAGAAGCAGAACGACGTGCAGCCGAAGCCGAATTAGAACTCGCAAAGAAACAAGC